>JBARUV010000044.1:0-16806 GCA_049645905.1 Sulfitobacter sp. | reverse complement strand
CGCCGTTTGCCTGTGCTCACGCCCGGGCGTAGCCCCCAACGTCGCAGACAAACTGGCGAAATGTGTGCAGCGTTAGAGACGCTCGATGGCTAGGGCGATGCCCTGACCGCCGCCAATGCACATGGTGATCAACCCGCGTGTGCCGCCTGTGCGTTCCAGCTCGGCCAATGCTTTGACCGTGATGATCGCGCCCGTTGCGCCAACCGGATGACCAAGGGCAATGGCGCCACCGTTCGGGTTCACCTTGGCAGGATCGAAGCCCAGACCACGGTTTACCGCAATGGCCTGCGCCGCAAAGGCTTCGTTGCTTTCGATCACGTCAAAATCCTGAGCGGCCAGCCCGATGCGCGCCAGTAGCTTTTCCACAGCCGGAATCGGGCCGATGCCCATAACTTCGGGGCGCACACCTGCGTGGGCATAGCCCAGAATACGCGCGCGCGGGGTCAGGCCTGCGGCTTGCGCGGCATCTGATGTTGCTAGGACCAGTGCGGCGGCACCGTCGTTAATGCCACTGGCGTTGCCGGCAGTGACCGTGCCGTCCTTTTGAAACGCAGCCCTTAGTCCAGCCAATGCTTCAGCGGATGTTGCCTTGGGATGTTCGTCGACATCAAAGGGAACCGTGTCGCGTTTTACTTTGACGTCGATGGATACGATCTGATCCTTGAAATAACCTGCTTCAATCGCACGAGCAGCGCGATTCTGGCTTTCAAGGGCAAAGGCATCCTGATCTTCGCGGCTCACACCATGTTCCGCCGCGACGTTCTCTGCTGTTATCCCCATGTGCCCGGTACCAAAGGGACAATTCAGCGTGCCCAGCATCATATCCAATGCGCGCACATCTCCCATTTTTTGGCCAAATCGGGCGGCAGGCATGATGTACGGGGAACGTGACATGCTTTCGGCGCCCCCGGCGAGCGCGAAATCCGCATCGCCCAGCATTAGGTTCTGAAATGCAGAAACAATGGCTTGCGCGCCAGACCCGCACAGGCGGTTTACATTCATGGCAGGCACTTCGTCGGGCACGCCAGCGTTGCGGGCAGACACGCGTGACAGGTACATGTCGCGCGGTTCGGTATTAATGACATTACCAAATACAACATGGCCAATCTGGGCCGGATCAACCCCTGCACGTGACATCGCGGCGACAGAGACAGCGGCCCCCAATTCTGTGGGGGGTGTGTTTGCCAAGGCGCCGCCAAAAGTGCCAATGGCAGTACGTGCGCCGCTGAGGATGACGATTTCTTTGGTCATGGGTGCTCTCCGGAATTTGCTTTGGGGTAGTATGGGGTCGACGGATCATATTGTCAGCACCAACGTTCCGTTATTTAAAGTTAGACAGCCGACATGTCGGTAGTGTTGACAGGCGCGGGTCAATCAGAGCACATATCCGTCATGACGGATAACTCTGACGCTATTTTGACACAGCTCCCTGCGCGCCTCAAAGAAGCGCGGTTGGGGCAGGGATTGTCGCTGGATGCAGTGGCAAAACTATCTGGTGTTTCAAGGTCGATGGTCAGTCAGATCGAGCGCGGCGAATCGTCACCCACCATCGCGACGCTATGGAATCTCACTCGCGCGTTGCAGGTCGATTTTGCCGGACTATTGGATGGCGCAGCGGAAACCTCCCAGATCGAGGTTCTTCGTGCAAGCGATGTGCCAACGATTAACAATCTCGGGATGGGTTGCAAGGTGCGCATTCTCTCCCCGCCGGAAGAAGCGGGGCGACATGAGGTATATGAGCTTGATTTTGCGGCCGGAGGAGAGTTGGACAGTCAGCCCCATACACGCGGCGCACGGGAACACCTGACTGTTTTGGAAGGGTCGGTTGAAGTTACCAGCGGTGACGTGACAGAACGCCTGAGAGCAGGAGACACTGCGAGGTATGCTGCCGATGTGCCGCATCGCATTGCTTCTGTCGGGGGACCGGTCCGCGCGTTTCTGGTTGTGCTGGAAGCGTGACGTTTCAAACTCCCAGGTAAACGGGGTATCATCCAATTTCCGGTGGATCACATTCGTCGCAGGCGCAGGATGTGAAGGAGCCGTCTATTGTAGCAGAAGCATTCTGTCATAACGGATATCTGCTATTTCGGAATCAATTCTGTTATGATAGAAATTGCCTGAAAGGAGATTTTCCCGATGACCCAAGCCTATCTTGATCATGTTACACAGACCCTTGCTGATATCGAGGCCGAGGGGATGCTGAAACGCGAACGCATGATAACCTCGCCGCAGGGCGGGCAAATTACAGTCGGTGAGCGTGAGGTCATCAACCTGTGTGCAAATAACTATCTCGGTCTTGCGGATCATCCCGACCTTATCCACGCGGCGAAAGCAGCGATGGACCCCAAGGGATTTGGCATGGCGTCGGTACGGTTCATTTGCGGGACACAGGACATTCACCGCGAACTGGAACTAAAACTGGCTTCTTTTCTCGGGAAAGACGATTCGATCCTGTTTGCCGCGTGTTTTGACGCAAATGGCGGCTTGTTCGAACCGCTGTTTGGTCCCGAAGACGCGATTGTGTCTGACTCGCTGAACCACGCTTCGATCATAGATGGCATCAGGTTGTGCAAGGCAAAACGCTACCGCTACGCCAACTCGGATATGAACGATCTGGAAGGGCAGTTGAAGCTCGCACGCGAAGAGGGTGCGCGGTTTATCATGATCGCGACGGACGGTGTTTTCAGCATGGATGGATATCTGGCGAAACTCCCCGAGATTGTAGCGCTGGCCAAGCGGTACGACGCACTTGTGATGGTCGATGACTGCCACGCCACGGGGTTCATGGGTCCAAAGGGCGAAGGCACTCCCGCACATTTTGAAGTGGATGTGGATATTATGACGGGAACGCTGGGTAAGGCATTGGGCGGGGCAATCGGCGGCTATATTGCGGGTCCGCAAGCGGTGATTGATCTGTTGCGACAGCGCGCACGTCCCTACTTGTTCTCGAATTCGCTGCCGCCGGCCATCGTGATGGCGGGCATCAAGGCGTTGGATCTGGTCGAGCAGGGTGATGACCTACGCGAACAGCTTTTTGAGAACACCGCCTATTGGCGCAGCGGATTGACACGGCTCGGGTTCGATTTATTGCCCGGTGAACATCCGATTGTACCGGTGATGCTGGGTGAAGCGACTCTGGCACAGGACATGGCGGCACGCCTGTTCGAAGAGGGCGTATACGTCAGCGGGTTTTTCTTTCCAGTGGTGCCGCGCGGAAAGGCACGGATCAGGACGCAAATGAATGCCGCCCTGACGGGTGCCGATCTGGATCGGGCATTAACGGCGTTTGAAGTCGCTGGCAAAGCCTGCGGGGTCATCTCATGAGCAGCAATGAAATGAAAGCGCTGTCCAAATTGCACGCCCGCGAAGGTCTTTGGATGATACAGGCGCCGGTCCCCGATATCGGCCCCGATGATGTCCTGATCCGGATCAACAAGACCGGAATCTGCGGTACAGACATCCATATCTGGAACTGGGACGATTGGGCGGCTTCAACGGTGCCGGTTCCGATGATCACCGGCCATGAATTTGCGGGGCAGATTGTTGAACTTGGACGCAACGTCGAAGACCTCGAGATCGGCCAACGTTGTTCCGGTGAGGGGCACCTGATCGGCAAGAACTCCCGCCAATCACGCGCGGGCAAGTTTCATCTGGACCCTGCAACGCGTGGCATCGGGGTCAATGAGCAAGGTGCCTTTGCGCAGTATCTCAAACTGCCAGCGTTCAACGTGGTGCCCTTGCCGGACGAGATCAGCGATGACATCGGTGCCATCCTCGATCCATTGGGGAATGCTGTGCATACCGCGCTCAGCTTTGATCTGGTCGGCGAGGACGTTTTGATCACGGGTGCAGGGCCGATCGGCATCATGGCAGCGGCTGTCGCACGCCACGTCGGGGCGCGTCATGTCGTGATCACCGACATCAATCCAGACCGTCTGGCGCTGGCAGAAAAGGTCGCCGATGTCGTGACGGTGAATGTCGCGCAGGAGGAGCTGAAGGACGTCATTCCCCGTCTCAAGATGAAGCAGGGATTTGATGTTGGCCTCGAGATGTCCGGCAACCAGCGTGCTTTGGATCAAATGGTTGACGCAATGACAATGGGCGGACGCATCGCGATGCTCGGGATACCGCCCGGAAAGTCTCCCGTTGATTGGAGCAGGATTGTATTCAAAGCGATCACCATCAAGGGCGTTTATGGCCGCGAGATATTCGAAACATGGTACAAGATGATTGCGATGCTGGAAAACGGACTTGATGTATCAGCGATCATCACACACCGCTTTGATGTAGATGATTTCGAGGCCGGGTTTGCCGCAATGAAGTCCGGACAATCGGGAAAAGTTGTACTGGACTGGACCAGCTAAAAACAATGCCGGTTCTTTGACGGTCTAGGCGTTCAGCGCGATCCGGCCGTTGTTGCCAACCAGCCAGCAATCACGGCCCTCAAACACTGCCGCCGTCAAAGGATCGCCATATCCGGCACCGGTATCAAGATTGATGCGATTGCCGTAGTGGGTCGCGGCATCAACGGGCGTATGTCCATGTACGATCAGTTTGGGGTGCATACGGGTATCGACGTGGAACTCTTTGCGGATCCACAGCAGGTCTTCTTCATCCTGATCTGCCAGAGGGATGCCCGGCCTGATCCCTGCATGGGTGAAAAAGACCTCTTTCGTCTCAAAGGTCAGTGGCAGCGACTGTAGAAAATCGACATGCGCTTGGGGAACTGCGCTCAGGGCTTCTGCGTGAACAGCGAGCATACGGTTCTTGTCGTTGAAATCGACGCCATAAGACGCCAGCGTTGTATCACCGCCAAGGCGCGGGTTCAGCCAGCCAAGCTCAATCGGCAGATAGGCCTCATGCTTTGGATAGTCCTGCATGAACCATTCGAACATCCTATCATGATTGCCTTTGATAAAGCGCCAGTTGCGGCCCGCATCCCAACCCTCGATCAGCAGGTCCAGCACCCCGCAGCTGTCGGGGCCGCGATCCGTGTAGTCCCCAAGGAACACAATTTCCGCATCCTGACCGCCATCCTGTTCGATCAGGTCCAGCACGCGGTGCAGCTGGCCAAGCTGGCCGTGAATGTCACCGATGGCATAAAGCGGCTGGGTCATAGCGAATCCTTTGAGACTGAGCGCCCGCCCCTGAAGTACAGGGCGGGCGCTGATTTTGTAGCAGGGTCGGAAGGGTCAGGCCACGTCGAACTCGAGTGGTTTGACCTGGGTGAACAACCCCGTGTTCTCCAGTTTCTTGAGGACCGGGGCGGGTACGGCCTCATCCACATAAAGCAGGGCAATCGCTTCGCCTTTCGCGGCGGCACGGCCAAGGGTAAAGTTCGCGATGTTGACGCCATTTTCACCCATGGTTTGACCCAGCATACCGATGATCCCCGGCACGTCTTCGTTTGTGGTGTAAAGCATATGCGCGCCCACTTCGGCATCGATGGTGATGCCCTTGATCTGGATAAACCGCGGCTTGCCGTCCGAGAACACAGTGCCGGCAATGGAGCGTTCGCGTTTGTCCGTCACCACAGTCACTTTGATATAGCCGTCAAAGACCCCGGATTTGTCCTGATTGGTTGTGCTGATCTGAATGCCCTTTTCACGGGCCACCACAGGGGCAGACACCATGTTAACATCCGGATTCGCGCGCTTCATGATGCCCGCAACCACGCCGCAATTGAGCGCATCAAGGTTCATCGCTGCAACCGTACCATCATAAAGGATGTTGATCGCCTTGATCGGCTCATCCGTCAGTTGACCGATGAATGCGCCCAGATGCCCCGACAGTTTCAACCACGGGCCCATCACTTTGGCTTCCTCGGCTGTCACGGAGGGCATGTTCAACGCATTGCTGACAGCGCCGGTCAGCAGGTAATCGGACATCTGGTCAGCAACCTGCAGGGCGACGTTTTCCTGTGCCTCGGTTGTAGCAGCGCCCAGATGCGGGGTGCAGACCACATTGGGCAGATTGAACAGCGGGTTTTCGGTTGCAGGTTCCTGCGCAAAAACATCAAAGGCGGCGCCGGCGACGTGCCCCGATTTCAACATTTCAGCCAGTGCTACTTCGTCCACCAGTCCACCACGGGCGCAGTTGATGATACGCACGCCTTTCTTGGTTTTCGCGAGGTTCTCGCGGCCGAGGATATTGGCGGTCTGTTCAGTAAAGGGGACATGCAGGGTGATAAAGTCGGCACGGGCCAGCAGCTCTTCTAGCTCCACCTTTTCCACACCCATCTTCTGGGCCTTTTCGTCACCCAGGAAGGGATCATAGGCAACCACTTTCATTTTTAGCCCGCGCGCACGGTCACAAACGATCCCGCCGATATTGCCCGCACCGATCACGCCCAGCGTCTTGCCGGTCAATTCCACGCCCATGAATTTGGACTTTTCCCACTTGCCTGCGTGAGTCGACGTGGAAGCCTCGGGGATTTGGCGTGCAACGGCAAACATCATTGCAATGGCGTGTTCGGCCGTGGTGATCATGTTGCCGAACGGCGTGTTCATGACAATCACGCCTTTTTTGGAAGCGGCGTCCTTGTCGATGTTATCCGTCCCGATACCGGCCCGGCCAATCACCCTGAGGTTGGTTGCAGCGGCGATGATCTTCTCGGTCACTTTGGTAGCGGAGCGAATGGCAAGGCCGTCATAGTTGCCGATGATTTCGGCAAGTTTGTCTTTGTCCTTACCCAGATCAGGTTGGAAATCCACGTCGATTCCACGGTCTTTGAAGATTTGCACGGCTGCAGGGCTGAGCTTGTCGGAGATGAGTACTTTGGGGGCCATGTGTTTGGTCCTTTGTATGTTGGTACAAGCGAGTGGGGGAGACCCACCGTTATTTATGCGTTGATTTCGGTTTCAAATGCCCAAGCGAGCCACGGCAGCATTGCTGCAATATCGCTGGTTTCCACTGTGCCACCGCACCAGATCCGAAGGCCCGGGGGGGCATCGCGATATGCGCCAACGTCCAGTGCCACATCTTCGTCCGCAAGCCGTTTTGCGATCCCCTTGGCAAAAGTCGCGCCGTCCGTGATACGGTCGTCTGTGAATTTCAGGCAAACTGACGTGTTGGAGCGTGTTGCCGGATCGGTTGCGAGGAAATCGATCCAGTCGTGGGTATCCACGAAGTCCGCAATCGCCTTGGTGTTGGCGTCTGCCCGGTCGATCAGGCCTTGCAGGCCACCTACCGATTGCGCCCAGTCCAGCGCTTGCAGGTAATCTTCAACGCAAAGCATGGAAGGCGTATTGATCGTTTCGCCAACAAAGATGCCTTCGATCAATTTGCCGCCCTTCGTCAGGCGGAAGATTTTCGGCAAGGGCCATGCGGGGGTGTAGGATTCCAGACGTTCTACAGCGCGGGGCGACAGGACCAGCATGCCATGGGCCGCTTCGCCGCCCAGCACTTTTTGCCAGCTGAATGTCGTTACATCCAGTTTGTCCCACGGCAGGTCCATCGCAAACGCGGCAGAGGTTGCGTCGCACAACGTCAGGCCCGCACGGTTAGCAGGGATCACATCGCCTGACGCAACGCGCACGCCCGAGGTTGTCCCGTTCCACGTAAAGCAGACATCGTTGTCATAATTCAGGGCCGCCATATCCACGATCTCGCCATAGTCGGCGGTGTGGGTTGTGGCCTCGATCTTGAGCTGTTTAACCACATCCGTGACCCAGCCTGCGCCAAAGCTTTCCCAGGCGACCATCTCGGCCGGGCGTTCGCCTAGCAGGTTCCACATGGCCATTTCAAACGCACCCGTATCGGAGGCGGGCACAATAGCAATGCGGTAGTCTGCAGGCACGCCCAGAATGGTGCGTGTGGTTTCGATCGCTTCTTTCAGCTTGGCTTTGCCGGGGGCAGCACGGTGGCTGCGGCCCAAGGGTGCCGAGGCGAGCTTTGCAAGATCAAATGTCGGGGGTTTGGCGCAAGGGCCAGAGGAGAAACGCGGATTTGCCGGCCGCGCGCCGGGTGTTTGTATAGCCATTGATGCTATCCTTCCAGATAAGCGCCCTTCGTTGGGGAAGGGTGTCCCACGGCGGCAAATATGCCGGTTGGCGGGGTGGTGCAAGCCTGAAAACGGGGCTATAGCGCCGCATGCATCGCTTTTTGCGACATCGTGCGCGCCAATAGGAAACTTCGCCCATGTTTACAGTTATTTTGCTTGCGGCGCCCGGCGGCGCGGCTCTCGCGCCAGCCTTGGTGGAAAGCCTGCATTCCGCTTGGGGTGGCCGTGCCGTAAGGTGGCTTGCGCCCGGAGAGGTGGCAGAGTTCGAAGTGATGGACCTGCCCGATAATCGCTGGGAGGTTTGGGAGAGTTGTCAGGCCATGTCTATCGATCTTGTAGTTGTGCCCACAGAAGGGCGGCGCAAGCGGATGTTGCTGGCGGATATGGACAGCACGATGATCGAGCAGGAATGTATAGATGAACTGGCCGAGGAGGCGGGTGTCGGCACACACGTGAAAGAGATCACATCGCGTGCCATGAACGGTGAACTGGATTTCGAAGGCGCGTTGCGCGAGCGGGTTGGGTTGCTGAAAGGGTTGGATGCGGGCGTGATTGACCGTGTGTTGGCAGAGCGGATCACATTGATGCAGGGCGGCAAGGTATTGTTGGCCACAATGAAGGCACATGGCGGGCACGCGGCGTTGGTTTCTGGCGGGTTCACAGCGTTTACATCCCGTGTGGCCGAGATGCTCGGGTTTGATGAGAACCGGGCGAATACGTTGATTGTACAGGATGGATTTCTGAGCGGCGAGGTTGGCATGCCAATACTCGGCAAGCAGGCGAAAGTTGACGCGTTGAAAGAAATTACCACACGTCTGGGGATTGATGTGGCAGAAGTGATTGCCGTCGGCGACGGCGCAAATGATCTGGGCATGTTGCACCGCGCGGGTATGGGCGTCGCCCTTCATGCCAAGCCTATGGTCGCAGCAGAATGTGATGTGCGGATCAACTTTGGTGATCTGACGGCACTGTTGTATATTCAGGGCTACGCACAAGACACTTTCGCCGCTTGATATTCGGTGCAATGTGGAGGCCGGCGCATGACAACGGCGGATCCAATCCGCTCTCTGGTTTCTCCATTGTCAAAGCCGAAAGTATCGAAAGCGCCTGTAAGATGGCTGCTGGCTGTCCGATTGTAGACTCCGGTGGGTCGGTCGAGGTCGCTCCCATTGTGGAGATTTGATAGCGACTGCATGAATTTGCTAGCTTTGCCTACCTACGCCAGCGCCGGTTTCAAAATGCCGGTTTGAATGCCCCGTCTGTTGAGAATCGGGGCGTTCATGCGTTTCAAAGCCGCCGGATGATTTGCGTCCAACACACCCAGTTTTACCAGAATCGCAGCGGTCGCACATTCCGCCGCGCGCGTGGTACCGCAGGCCGCCTTCAACGCGATGCCCAGTTTTTGCTCTGGCAAGATGGCAACAAAAAACCCTTCCGCACCGGTTTTCAACGCTACCTTTCCATCCATTGCGCGCATCAATTCGGTGCAGGCACGCCCCTCGCCGGCGACCAATTCGGGATGCAGGCGCATTGCCTGATGCAACCGCGCTTCTGCTGACCCCTCTGCTGCGCCGGCGAAATGAGCCATGGCGCGGGCCATACCGTGCAATGTGCATGCGTGGTTGGGTGCAGAACAGCCATCGATCCCATAACCGGGCGAGGTTTCCTCCGTTACAGACTCAAATGCATCAAGACAGGCTGCTTGCACCGGATGGTCAGGCTCCACATATTCAGGTCCGGCCTTGAGATGTTTTGCCAGAGTCAAAAAACCCGAGTGTTTGCCAGAGCAGTTGTTATGCATCTGACAGGGCTTCTCATGTGCGCGGATCAATCCTTCGTGGGCGTCCCTGTCGTCAGGATCCTGCGGGCCGCACCGAAAGGCATCATCGGTCAAGCCGAGGGTCTTAAGCCAGACCTGTACGCGGTCGGTATGGATCGCTGCGCCCTGATGGGAGGCGCAGGCTAGCGCAAGTTGCTCGGTTGAAAGCCCTGCGGCATCCGCCGCGCCCGATGTGATCAGCGGCAGCGCCTGTATCATTTTGGATGAGGAGCGCGGCAGGACAACAGACGTGGGATCACCCCAAGCTTCGACGATTTGTCCGGTGTCGTCACAAATCACCGCATGGCCGGAATGTACGCTTTCAAGAAAGGCGCCGCGCCAGATTTCGGCGAACGGGGTAGGTTTGGTCATAGTTTCGTCCCTTTGAACCTCAACATAATGGGCAAAAATCTGCCAAACAGGGTTTTGTCTGTCGCAAGATTGGCGTTATTGTGATTGTTGTCATTAATAAGACGGGTACTTGCAAGAGAGCGGTGTAGAATTAGCCGCCATCACGGCCTGCGAGATGTATTGAGGTTAAGGACAGCTGGAGGCTGGACAGATGCAAATGTTGAAGATGATTGGGTGCGCGGCAGGTTTTGCCGCTTTGTTGGCCACAGCTGCCAACGCACAGGAGCAAAGTACGAACCGGGTTGCCGCCAAGACCGACTGGTCCGTTTTTGTCGAGGATAACCCCACCGAATGTTGGGGCGTTTCCACACCGAAGGAAACTGTGAATTCAAAAGACGGGCGCGTTGTTGCTGTAAATCGCGGCCAGACCTTGCTGATGGTGTTTTACCGTCCCTCTGCGGGCGCCAAGGGGCAGGTTGCCTTTACCGGTGGATATCCGTTTGCGTCTGGGTCGACGGTTAATATGGATATTTCCGGCGCAACATTCGAACTGTTTACCGAAGGTGAATGGGCCTGGCCTGCAACTACAGCAGATGACGCCAAGATCATCAACGCGATGAAACGCGGTGCGAATGCGATTCTTAGCGGGCGTTCGGGTCGCGGTACACAGACCAAGGACACGTTTTCTTTGCTGGGCTTTACTGCAGCGGTCGATGACGCAGGCAAACGCTGCGGCGGATGAACCAAATTTGGAAATTGCAACGCGGCCCCGCCAATTTGCGGGGTCGTTTTCGTTAAGGGCACCTCCTGCCTTTTGATCTTTGCGCAAACTCCTATATAGCGGGAATATTCAATCCGAGTCAGGATCCAGCCTCATGACCGCTTCCGCGCCTATCACCCAAGACGTCCACACTATTCCGCGCAAATTGCCGGATGGCCCGACCAACCTTATTGGTCTGACGCGTGACCAGTTGCGGCAGGTCCTGATAGATGCGGGTACACCCGAGAAGCAGGCGAAAATGCGCGCGGGCCAGATCTGGCAATGGATTTACCAATGGGGCGTGCGTGACTTTGAAGAGATGACAAACCTGTCCAAGGCATTTCGCGTCGATCTGGCAGAGCGTTTTGTGATCGAAGTCCCCGAAGTGGTGTCCAAACAGGTCTCCACTGACGGCACCCGTAAATGGCTTGTGCGTATCGCTGGCGGGCATGAGGTAGAGGTTGTCTACATTCCTGAGGAATCCCGCGGGACGTTGTGCATTTCCTCTCAGGTCGGCTGCACGCTGACCTGTTCGTTCTGTCACACGGGCACACAAAAGCTGGTGCGTAATCTGACGCCCGCTGAAATTGTCGGGCAGATCATGATGGCACGTGATGATCTGGAAGAATGGCCAACGCCCGGTGCGCCCAACGTAGAGACGCGCCTGCTCAGCAATATCGTGCTGATGGGGATGGGCGAGCCGTTGTATAACTTCGAGAATGTGCGCGATGCCATGAAAATCGCGATGGATCCGGAGGGCATCCAGCTAAGCCGCAGGCGGATCACATTAAGCACCTCGGGCGTTGTCCCCGAGATTGCGCGTACCGCTGAAGAAATCGGGTGCCAGTTGGCAATCAGCTTTCATGCTACCACTGACGAGGTGCGCGACACGCTGGTACCGATCAACAAACGCTGGAACCTTGAAACGCTGCTCGACGCGCTGCGGGCCTACCCAAAGGTCAGCAATTCAGAGCGTATTACATTCGAGTATGTAATGCTCGACGGTGTGAACGATACTGATGAAGATGCGCGGCGTTTGGTTAAATTGATCGAGGGTATCCCGGCCAAGATCAACCTGATCCCGTTCAATGAATGGCCGGGCGCGCCCTACAAACGGTCCTCAAATAACCGCATCCGGAAATTTGCCGATATTATTTACAACGCCGGCTATGCCAGCCCGGTCCGCAAACCACGTGGCGAGGATATTATGGCCGCCTGTGGCCAGCTCAAATCTGCCACAGAACGGGCGCGCAAATCCCGCAAGCAGATCGAGGCAGAGGCAGGCCTGTCGTCGTAAGCCGTGGCTGCCATGTTCGAGATTGAACAGGCTGCGAGTGGGTCGTTGTGGATCATGCCCTGTCCCGAGGGGATGCAGTTAGCGCAAGACGTGCGGAACTATCGCCAGCGCGGCGCTGACCGGATTGTCTCCATGCTTGCAACGGAAGAAGCCGCGCAATTGGGTTTGGCCGGAGAAGCCGAAGCCTGCGCAGACGCTGGATTGGCATTTGAACATCATCCAATCGCGGACTTCGGTGTGCCCGATCTCCGGAGCTTCACTGCGCTGGTTAATCGCATTTATCGTTGGCTGGGTGCAGGGCAAAGTGTGGCAGTGCATTGTCGTGCAGGTATCGGGCGGTCCGGTATGGTGACCGCAGGTGTGCTTGTCATGCAGGGTTTGAGCGCAGAAGATGCAATGGCAAAGGTCGCAGACGCCAGAGGCGTGTCGATTCCCGATACGGTTGAACAAGGCAGGTTTATCGCGCTCTTTGCCGAGCGCATTCGGTCGTGAAATCCGGTTATATCGTTGTAAAACAGAAATAATTTTATTGCGAGGCGAAGATTTTGGGATTTTCGCGGTTCTTGAAATGACCCCCATCCTGCCGCATTCAGGCAGTAATCCCGCCAACATCAAAGGAGAAGCTGTTCAAATTAGATACGTATTTGGAGTCATTAAATGTCGATCATGTTTAACAACGATCCTTTCATCACTGCACAGGTAATTGACCTGGTTCTGCGCGAACGCCAGATGGCCTTGTCTGCTCGTGAATGGAAGCACCGCCTTGCCGGTTACGGCTACGCCATCAAGGACACTGATCACGGTCAGGTGGTTGAAACACTACCGCATCACGTTCAAATCGGTGTCTTGCCGCAAAATCACGCTACCTGAAACAGACGACGGCAATTTCGCAAAGTGGATGGCCGCTCAGTTTATTCCGGCGCGCTTGCCCCGCCACAAGATGAATAGCCCTGACAGCACGATCAACGCGCAGCCCAGAAGCATCATGGCATCAAGGCGTTCTGAAAAGAGCGTTACGCCTAGCCCGATGCCAAACAGCAGACGGGTGTAGCGAAACGGGGTGACTGCGGAGACCTCGCCCGTACGCATCGCTTTCATTAGGCAGGTATATGCGGTCACGCCCGAAATAACCGTTCCTGCAAGCCAAAGTGCGCTGTGCGGATCGATTACCACAAATGGCGCGCCCTGCCAAAGGGCAATGAGCCCGCCCGCGAGGACGATACTAAGAAAGCCGTAAAGGCCCAGAATTGCGGTACCAAGAGATGCAGGAGCCGCGCGGCTTGCCAGATCGCGGCCCGCGAAACCCAGCATGCCGATCACGGCCAGCAATGACAGCGGCGAAAAACTGTCGCTGCCAGGACGTATGATCACCAACACGCCCAACAGCCCGATCAGAACCGCCAGCCACCTGCGTGGACCAACACGTTCGCCAAATACCAGTGCTGCCCCCGCGACCACGACCAATGGCGTTGCCTGCAAAATAACCGTGGCCGAGGATAGCGGAGTGAGGGCTATCGCAAGCACATAAAACAAGCGGCCAGTCACTTCGAAAATCACACGAAGCCGCATGGGGCGCGACAAAACCGCTGCTGTGTAAAGTGGTTCATCGTTACGCCTCGCGATGAGGGCAAAGATCAGCGCACCGCCGCCACCAAAAAGCATCAGGATTTGCCCGACAGGCAAGGCCGTCGCAGCGAGTTTTATAAACGTGTCCTCAACGGCGAACGCGGCCATTGCCGCAATCATCCACAGACTGCCCGTCAAATTCCCGCGCGTAATTATGTCGCGATCGGTGTGCATGGGTCAGGACTTTGGCTTCACCGCCCGGGTACCTTCTCGCGTGTTCCGGTATCTTCCCAATTCTCGATCTGATCCATCGCTTCCTGAGCGGATTCAACAAACCGGAACAGATCAAGGTCTTCGGCTGAAATAGTGCCCGCGTCCGCCAGCGCATCCCAGTTGATGATCTTTTCCCAGAAGGCGCGGCCAAACAACAGGAAGGGAACGCGTTTCATGCGGCCTGTCTGGATAAGGGTCAGAGATTCAAACAGTTCATCCATCGTGCCGAAACCGCCCGGAAAGACACAGATTGCCTTGGCGCGCATCAGGAAGTGCATTTTGCGGATCGCGAAATAATGAAAGTTGAAACACAGTTCCGGCGTCACGTATTCATTCGGGGCCTGCTCAAAAGGCAACACGATGTTCAACCCGATTGAATGGCCGCCTGCGTCGACGGCGCCACGATTTCCCGCTTCCATCACGCCGGGTCCCCCGCCGGTTACGATCACGTCCTCCGTACCACCGTTTTCCATGGATTTCAGAGTCATCAACCGGGCGAATTCACGGGTTTCGTCGTAGAAGTGTGACAGGTCCGCCAGCGTTTTGGTGCGTGCAGTGTCCTTTTTTGCTGGCTCCGGAATCCGCGCGCCGCCAAACAGCACGATGGTCGAGGTGATCCCGACCTCATCCAGCATCAGCTGGGGCTTCAACAGTTCGAGTTGAAGCCGCACAGGCCGCGTCTCGTCGCGACACATGAAGTCATTATCGGTAAAGGCCAGACGATAAGCGGGCGCACGGGTTTGTGGCGTGTCGGGAATTGTCTTGGCGGTTTCAATGTCTGTATGGGCATCGCGCAAAGGGTGGCGGCGGTCGTCTTTCATCATGGTCTCCGAAATTGTTCCGGACAGGGTGGCCTGAATTTTTGGCAAGTTGCAATGCGTAGTATGATTGACCACAGAGGTTTGTCTGCGCAGGATATATGTTTGGCACCAAAGGGAGAGATACGATGCTTTTGGAATCCCAAGGCTGCGACTTTGGCTGGCCCGCGCCCGACTTCCGGCTGGCCACGCCTGACGGCGTGCAGCGCAGCCGCGATAGTGTGATGGGGGAAAACGGGATGCTGGTGGCCTTTATCTGCAATCATTGCCCCTATGTGGTCGCCGTGATCGATCGCCTAGCGCAAGACATGAAAACGCTTCAATCCGAAGGTATCGGGTGTGTGGCGATCATGTCGAACGACTATCGGGACTATCCTGCAGATGCGCCGGACCGGATGCACGCGTTTGCACGTGCGCATGGGCTGGACGCACCCTATCTGGTGGATGAGGGTCAGGCGGTCGGGCGTGCGTACGGTGCCGTATGCACGCCCGACTTTTTTGGTTTTGATGCCACCGGCGGATTGCAATATCGTGGTCGGCTGGATGATGTCGGCATGCGCGGTGATCCGGCTTCCCGCAAGCCTGAATTGCTCAATGCAATGCGGCAGGTCGTACAGACCGGTCACGGACCAGAGGCGCAGGTGCCATCTATGGGTTGCTCTATCAAGTGGTCCTGAGCGATTGCACGGCAGCGCCTGCACAGGTATAGCGCGGCTAACAAATCAAGGAGAATCCCATGTCCAACGCCCAACTTGAGACTGCCATTGAAGCTGCGTGGGAGAGCCGTGACAGCATCACCTCTGCCACCAAAGGCGAGGCGCGCGACGCGATCGAGGCGACACTGAATGCGCTGGATTCCGGCACGCTTCGCGTTGCTGAGAAGCAGGACAGCGGGGATTGGTTCGTCAACCAATGGGCCAAGAAGGCAGTTCTGCTCGGTTTCCGTGTCAAGGATATGGAGCAGCATGACGGCGGGCCGCAAGCCGGCGGCTGGTGGGACAAGGTCGACAGCAAGTTCAAAGGCTGGGGCGATTCCCAATGGAAAGAAGCCGGATTTCGCGCCGTGCCCAACTGTGTGGTCCGCAAAAGCGCGTATATCGCGCCGGGCGTTGTGCTGATGCCATCGTTTGTAAACATCGGGGCCTATGTGGATTCCGGCACCATGGTTGATACCTGGGCGACTGTGGGCAGCTGCGCACAAATTGGTAAAAATGTTCATCTTTCCGGGGGCGTTGGCATCGGTGGAGTGCTGGAGCCGATGCAGGCTGGACCCACGATCATTGAGGACAATTGTTTTATCGGCGCGCGTTCGGAAGTTGTCGAGGGATGTATCGTCCGCGAAGGGTCTGTGCTGGGCATGGGTGTCTTTATCGGTCAATCTACAAAGATCGTGGATCGCGAAACGGGCGAAGTCATGTACGGTGAAGTGCCCAGCGGCTCGGTTGTCGTTGCAGGTTCTATGCCGTCCAAGAACGGTGTGAACCTCTATTGTGCCGTGATCGTCAAGCGGGTGGACGAGCGGACGCGGTCCAAGACGTCGATCAACGATCTGTTGCGGGACTAGGGAACGAGCTAAGCTGACGTCTGTTCGTCAGGAAATTTTAACAGGAGAGATCACATGGCAGGTATCGGTTGGTTTGCAGCGATTTTCGTAGGCGCTTTGGCGGGGTGGCTGGCAGAAAAGTTCATGGAGCGTGATCATAGCCTCCTGATGAACATTGTGCTTGGTATTGCAGGTGCGCTGGTGTTCAATTTCGTTCTGGTGACCATTTTGGGATCTACTCTTGGGGGATGGATCGGCCAGACCTTTGCGGGGTTCGTCGGGGCCTGCGCCCTGATTGCGGGCGCACAAATGATGCGCAACCGCTAGGGTTGGACACTTCCAAATTCGTGCAGATCGCGCTAGGGCTGCCTTTCATT
>JBARUV010000043.1:0-11018 GCA_049645905.1 Sulfitobacter sp. | reverse complement strand
CCGTCGGTCAGATCGTCGAAGTTGTCGATTACCGGCTCAGATGGATCAATCACCCCGTTGCCGTTCTGGTCCCAGAAAATCGCACCCGAGAAGTTGCTCAGGCCGCTTTCAAGGATCGCACCTTCGTTGACATTGACGTTACCTTCGTTGGTCACCGTGTGGGTCATTTCAACGATGCCACCGGGGGCGGCTTGTGCAGTTTGATCGTCGATGATCTGCACGTCATAGACTTCGTTGACGATGACCTGGTTCAAAATGCGATCGCCCTGCCCCGTGACCGACGAAACCAGCGCGATATCGACCTGTGTATCGCTCGGAAGCGCATCCGCAGGCGGTGTCACGATGACTTGGAAGGTCGTGCTGGCACCGGCGGGAATGGTGCCGGTGTTTGTCGCCACGCTGCCGTCTGCTGCGCGGAATTCGACCGTCCAGCCTTCGGGAAGAGCCTGTGCCAGCGACAGGTTGTAGCTGTCGGAAACCGGACCTTCGTTCTGTACCAGCATTTCGAACGTGACAGCCTGACCGGGATCGGTCGCGTTGGTGATCCACGGCGCACCGGCGTTTGTCGGTGCCGAGCCGTCGCCTTCGGAACCTGCCACAGCGTTTTCAAGGTCAACCGTTGCTGCAAGAACCTCACCGGTAAATTCGGCGGTCGATACGTCCGATACGCCAGAACCGTCCGACGTTGTTGTAACCGTCGCGGTGTAGTTGGTCGTCGCAGTCGGGGTCAGATCGGTCGGCAGTGTCGCGATCAGCGTTACTTTGGCGCTGTCACCGATGGCAAGCGGGCCAACTGATCCAACAACCGGGGTCACACCGTCAGCACCGACAAAGCGGAAGGTCGTGCCAGCGGGGAAGTCAACGTTGTCCACCTGCAGCGACAGGCTATCGGCCTGATTGGACAGGTTGGTCAGGACGAATTCCTGCTTGATCACGCCGCCTTGGTATACGTCACCGGTTTCGGTCACGACATCGTTGTTGGCAGCATCGTCATCCGTTGCCGAAGCAATGGCAGCATTGGCTGAACCATCCGCGTTGATCGCCGTATCCGCGACCGCAACTGCATACTGGTTATCGACCACAATTGACGCGGTGTTCGACGGCGGGAAGACAACGCCATCCACATCCTGTGTGGCGGTGTTGGTGATCACACCGGCATTGGCAGTGTCGGCGACAACCGCTCTGAAGGTCACGCTACCGGAGCGGCCGGAACCGACCGAGGACAGGTTGAAGTTGATCGTTTGACCGTCGTCATAATCCCAGGCGATTGTTTCGCCGGACCCGTTAGTGCCGTCCACAAGCGTAGATGCGTTATCGTCATCCAGTGGGGCGGCTGTGTCTGACCAGCGAGCCGATCCCGGAACATAGGACAGGTTGCCGTCCAGAACGTCCTGCACCACGTAGTTGTTCGCAGCGGCAAGGCCGGTGCTGGAATACGTCAGCGTGATGGTGACAGTGTCGCCCGCGTCGACGATGCCGGGGTTACCGCCCGAAGCAGCGTCAGCGACCATCGATTTGACCAGTTCAACGATAGCGTCGTTCGAGATGGTCAGTGTGTCGGTGTTGATATCAAGCTCGGTACCGTCAAGCACCGAAGTGGCGGTGATGGTGATGGCATCTGAACCCGTCGCGTTTGACGCAACCGAGGCTTCGATCACAACGCCGAATTGTTCGCCGGGCGCCAGAACCGGAGTGCTTGTCAAAGGTGTTGCGCTGTCGGCGACGCCGTCCATGTTGGCATCCGGGTAGAACACCAGCTGAGTGGTATCGAGCGTGCCGCTGTTGTCTTCAATGGCGCTCAACAGGAAGCTGTCGGAACCGTTACCTTCGTTGGTGATGATGTGAGGCAGGAATGCCTTTCCGCCCGGCGCGATGGTCTCTGTGTTGTCTGACGTCAGTGTCACGCCTGCAACCTGCTGAACGATCGTCTCGACCGTGTTCGAGGTTACGGTGATCGTGTCACCCGCCGCGTTGGTATAGGTTGCGACAGCTTGGTTGCCGATGACCGAGCCTGCTTCGGGTGCGGCAAAGGCTGCGGTGCCCAGAACGGCGCCGATTGCGGCCGCACTGGCGGAACGCATAATGAGAGATTGATAAGTCACTGTTAGATTTCCTTGATTTCGATACTTGAACTAAGATTTTGGTTTTCGCGCAGGATCACTCGACGCGAACGCGGTAAGTGTTGAAGGCGGTCTCGCCGGCTTCGAGCGGTTCGGTGAATGTCCAGCGGACAGAGACGATCTCTGCTTCCGGCAGGGGCTCTTCGTGCAGGGCGCCTTCGGCGTCGGCGACCATGCGCATTGCCGGCAGGGTCGACCACTCAAGACCTTCCTGTTCTGGATCGAGCTCAGCCTGTACCTCGAACGCCGCCTCGATCGAGGTCGTCTCGGCACCGAGCGTCAACGTCACGCCCTCTGGCACGGGCGCCGCGATCACGATTCCCGACATCGCATCGACGGTCATGTTTTCGTGGCTGAGCTGGTAGTGGATCACTTCGCCGGGCCGGACTGAATCACGCTCGACGAGTGTTTCTTTGCCTTCCTCGTTCATTTCGACAACGAGAAAGGAGAAGGTACTTGCAAGGGCGTCAGCAGAGGCCGCAAAAGCGACTGTCGACATAGCTGCCCCGGCAATGACTGCCCGGGAAAGCTTAGAGAGTTGAATGAGCATTTTACGCATCCCATTTAAGCCGGTTCGTGATCCGGCAGTTACATTCAACGGGCTCGGAACAAGCGCCGTTGAGGGCAATATTTCTGGAATGGGATGGAAATTCACTTCGGCAGATAGGTAGATTTGCGCGCTTTTGGAATCAGGACTATTCCTTTGGATAGGTGGCCTGTCCCAATCCGCCGAACAGGGCGCAAAGTGACCACCGCAATCCTAAAAACCTGAAATCAGACCGGTTCGATTCTTGAAATCGGACAGGGCTGGGACCCGCAATTGGCAGGCTGCGAATCACGGGATTCTTAATTGTTGGAAATGCGCCCATGTTGGAAGTGATTTTCCACTACGCAGGGTCAATTATTCCGCAATGGACTCAGGCGCCCCCAGCGGCGCAAAATGACAAGATGACGAATGGGGAAGAAATGACAAAGAAGGGTCGGGTATTCCCGACACGTCCTTTATCTGATGTGTTGAGGATTGGCTTCAGATGGCGGGCACGATCGCAGGCCTAGTAAATGTCAATCATAAGCCTTTGGCGGCGGACCATTGCTGTATGCCGGAACCGATCGCCGTTCCTGAACCTGTGGCCCTGCCGCCGATCATCAGACCCGGACATCAGGAGATCGGAAGGCGAGATGTCCTAGCGTTGTTCGGCGTTCAGACAAAACCCGCAGTGCGGGCGATCATTGCCGCATCGGTGCGGTTTCGTGCATCAAGTTTGCGGCAAAGCGTCTTGACGTGCAGCTTGATGGTGACCTCCTGAAGATCGAGGTCGCGGGCGATTTCCTTGTTGGACTTTGCACCCATGAGACCGCGCAGGACCTGTCTTTCTCTCTCGGACAATTCCTTTTCGAAATCGGTCTCATCAGGGTCGTCTTTGCCCGACATGAAATTCACTGGTGCATAGGTTTCACCCGCGGCCATGAACCGGACCGCATTGACCAGTGATTTAGCAGGCAACGTCTTGGGCAGGAAACCGATGGCACCCATGGCCAGCGCTTGCTCTGCAATAAGGCGTGTCGCGGTGCCGGAAATAAGACCGACCGGTTTGCCGCCATTGGCGTTCAGCGCCAACTGCAGCCCCTCAAGCCCCTTCATGCCAGGCATGGTATAGTCGAGAAGGACCAGATCGAATGGTCCGTCTGACCGGATCTTTGCAAACGCCTCTTGCAAATCACTAGCAGCCGAAGTTTCGATTGCGCCGTCGGCATCCAGGAACATAGCAATGGTTTCACGCACCATGTCGTGATCATCGGCGATCAAAATTTTAAGAACCATGGGAAATACTCCTCCATATCACCACACCATTTAATACAACTATAGGGTTAGAACGTTTCAATGGGAAAAGAAACGCCGGATGATCTTTTGCCCCACATGCTACACAGCTTTTCCAGCGCCTATACTTTCGTATATGCCTTCTAGCCTTTTACATGCTCGTTCTAAAACCGCCGTTGCTCTAGGTATGCCGCGTAGTAGGATAGTCTGGAGAGACAAAATGACATACCAAGGAATGATGAACACGGTTTGCGCGTTGGCTTGTAGTGTGGCGTTTGGCACAGCGGCGTGCGCACAGGATGTACTCTTGGACGTGGCGGTCGGCGAGACACATCACGAATTTACGCTGGAAGAACTGCAGGCACTGCCTGTAACTTCGTTCGAAACCACAACGATCTGGACCGAGGGACCTCAAACGTTCGAGGGCGTTTCGCTTGCGGCCCTGTTCGAGCATCTGGAGGTGACTGACGGCACGATCGAAGCAACGGCAATCAACGATTATTCGGTTAGCGTCCCGATGTCCGACGCAACTGAGGACGGACCGATCATCGCTTATCTTAACAACGATGAGCCAATGTCGCGTCGTGGCAAGGGCCCGCTCTGGATCGTGTATCCCTATGACAGCGACCTTAAGTATCAGACCGAAACGGTCTATAGTAGGTCAATCTGGCAACTTGATCGGCTTGCGATCAAATAAGATCAGACCGCGGGGAATTGATGGAAGCGAACGCGCCAACCAAGCAAAGAAATCCTTGGGTCAGATACCTGTTGGTTCTGGCCCTGTTCGCCGGGATTGCTGTGGCAGGGTACATCGCCTTTAATGTCTGGAATAGGATCCGCGCGCTTGACAGCGCGCAACAGGATCACGCGGAATGGGTTTATTCCCAACTCGAAATCGAATTCCTAAAACTAGACCGTGCTCTTGACGGGGCGCGGTCGGGAAATGCCGAAGACCTCGCGACACTGCGCGAAAGGTTCGATATTTTCTACAGCCGCGCCGACATCGCCGAGCGGGTGCAGAATGTCAGCGAGGCCAGTCCGGAAATCCGGAACCTGCGACAACTGCTGGATGCACAAATTGCGCTGATCGATTCCGAGGATGCGCAGCTTTTCAACGGGTTGAACGCCCTGCAAGACGCTCTGCGCCAGATTGAAAACGTTCCACGGGAGATTGCCCTCGCCTCGATCGCGGGCGCGGCAAAAGCTTCGGAGGACGAACGCCACCAGATTGTCCGGTTGATCGAATTGCTGCTTTTGATCGTCGTCGCGGTCGCGATTGCCCTCGTCGGCGCAATCATAGGTCTGTCGCGTCAGGCAAAGACCCTTAACCGGACCTCTCTGGCGGCTGAGGAAAATCATCTGAGGCTGGCTACAATGCTGCGCGCGTCTTTGGATGCTGTGGTGGTCATCGACGACAACGGGCGCATCAAGGACTTTAACGGATCTGCCGAAGCGATCTTCCACGTCTCGCGTGATGCCGCAATTGGTCAAAACTTTATCGACCTTCTGATCCCGCCGCACCTTCAAGATCAACAACGCAAAAACCTTGCGCGCTTTCAGACCACCGGCAAAACGATTGTTGCCGAAACCGGTCGGCAGGAGCTTGAGATGATGGACCGCGACGGACGCATCTTTCCTGTCGAGCTTTCGGTATCGCTGGCGCGCTCCGCCGATGGTCCGATCTTTGTGTCCTATATCCGCGACATCACAGACAAGCGGCAAAAGGAACAGGAAATCCTGCAAGCGCGCGACGACGCACTGGCCGCCTATCGCGAGAAATCCCGCTTTTTCGCCATGATGAGCCACGAAATGCGTACCCCGTTGAACGGCGTACTGTCGGCCATTCATCTTCTTGACGACGGGCGATTGGACGGCGAGCGGCAGAAATTTCTGGATGCCGCGCTCACATCCGGCGATATCCTGCTGGGCCATATCAATGATGTGCTGGCCATCGAACGCAGTGAATCGGACAGCGACAACCAGATGCTGCAACCCTGCGATCTGGCGGCGGTGACCTCTGGCCTCATCGGCACGATGGAACCGCTTGCCAGAACGTCGGGTGCGCGGCTTCATCTGGATCAGGGAGGCTTGAATGACCAGCCGATCCTCACCGATCCGCGCGCGATTCAGCAGATTTTGGTGAACCTTCTCAGTAATGCGATCAAATTCTGCCCCGATGGCGACATTACCTTGCGCGCCTTTTATCAAACCCCAAAAGATGAAACGACCCTCCTGCATCTTGAGGTCATTGACGACGGCCCCGGTATCCCACCAGAAGACATCGACCGCATATTCGAGGATTTTGTATCGCTGGACAGCCGTTATGAACGCCGCACCGGCGGCACAGGGCTGGGCCTGGGCATCGTTCGCCGTCTGGTCCAGCGTTTGGGCGGTGACATCCGGTGCGAATCCGAGATTGGCCACGGCGCGCGTTTCATCGTCCGGCTGCCTGTCACCACTGCCAATAATGCGAAGGTTCCCATGCAAACCGCGCCCCGCAAGGCACTTCCCGATCAGGCCAGGCTGAACCTGTTGGTTGTGGACGACAACGAGATCAACCGCGATCTACTCAAGGCTATGCTGCAACGTCTGGGTCACGCCGTTACGCTGGCCACCGGCGGACAAGATGCCATTAAACTCGCTAAAAAGACTGGTTTCGATGGCATTCTGATGGACATCTCGATGCCCGGAACGAACGGCGTTCAGGCGACACAGGCGATATTGACCGGCAATGGACCAAACAGGGAGACGCCGATAGTCGCCGTCACCGCCCATGCCCTGCCCAAAGAACGCGAAGAATTCAAGACGGCCGGCATGTCAGGATATATCCAGAAGCCGCTGGATATGACCGCGCTCCAATCCGCGCTCGTCAATCTGAACGGGTCTGATCCCACCCCGCGTGACACACCGGCATCACTGACGGGCCAAGACGCTCAGCGTTCTGTGCTGAACGAAACCCAGATACATGAACTGCTTGATCTGCTGGGCCGTGAAAAGCTGTCTGAACGAATCGCTGCCATGACAAGACGCGTCGAAGAAGATCTTCCCGCGCTGTTGGACGCTCAGGCGGTTACGGACCTGCAAACACGGTCCCATGCCATGGCAGGGATGTGCGGCATGTTGGGCGCGGAACAGATGCACAGCTTGCTCTCGGAAATCGAAACCGCCTGCAAAGTGAGCGATTGGAAAAAGGCGCGCGGAGTAGTCGAACGGGTGCCTTCTGTCTGGCAACAAACCCATGCCGCATTGCGCCAGAAGATCCTTCAGTAGCTCTAGTCTGACGGCTCGGGACCACGCTCGCAGTGTCACGGATCAGAACTCAGGACCTCTAACGACCTGGACGCAACTAACCTTCTGAATAGTGGGATTATACCTCCGCACCCGCGCAAAAGAATCAGGACTGCTCTAGGATCGAATCACTGCCCCATACACTGAATGTCAAAGGCAACAGACACTAAACGGTTCGACTGATATCGCTGCTTCACAGCGACGCACACCGAAGGGCGTCGGGCCGCATCTCTCCCTCCTACGATTGTTGCAATTTGACCAGCCGCTCCCACCCCGCCAGTGTGGAGCGGCTTTTTTTTGCCCGGACGCCGTCACCCGGATTACTCACTGCCAGAGGCCGCGCACACTACCCAAAAGCATAGCTGCCTATGCGCAGCGGCATGCAGACTGGCTGTCTGCTCCTTCGCGTGTATCCCGACAAAATGCGAAACTGACCCCGATCAATAATGATCCCGGCGACAACGTCCGGCTGGCGTGCCTCATGCGCGTGGTCCCAGCCCGGAAGTCGCCGCGACCCGAAACGACCGACCAAGTGTCAAACCTATAGGTGGATGAAGTGTTTAAGACCCTGCAAAACCGTGTTGTGCGTATCCTGTGCAGCAGCACCGCTGCGATTGCCGCATTGTCAGCGCCCGCACTGGCAGAGACATGCTCGGTGTCACCGACCTTTGTAAACTGGGTGACGCCCGGCACAATCGGCGGGTTGAACGTGGATCAATCTGCGACGCTACAATGGGGATCTGCCTCGACCGACATCTCGATTTCCGGGCCATCGTTCATTTCCGGCGCCGAAACCTCGATCACCCGCATTTCGGAATACGACAACGCACGAGGCACCTATACGGTGAACTTCAATTCGCCGGTCATTCATGATCTCAACATCTTTGCCGGAAATGTCGGTCGAACGGGGCTTCAGCCGCTAGAATCGGGCATCGTGGGTGATTTCAACATGACGCTGTCCGGAGGCGGCACAGCAAACAACCTGTTCGGAACTGTTACACCACTCGACAATCAGGGGTATTTTCAGATCTTCGGTTCCGATCAGGAAGGGATCACGACGACAACCCTGACCGGCACCGGGGCCGACGGCCTGCCGCTGGATGGCAAATTCTGGGTCCACGACCCCACGTTCGGCGGCGACAGTCAGGCCTATGGCATGATCGACCTAGCCTATACCGCGCCAACCGTCGTGTCCGGCGGATCCGACACAATTTCGCAACTGACCATGCGCCAGGTCGGCATCGGGGTCGGTCCTACTTTGACCTTGGGGGTGCAGGCGCGCTTGCGGTCTTGTATTGATGCGGCGGATGACGACTTTTCGCCAACCCCGATTGACAGCGCTGCGGGCGGCAGCACCGGCAGCGTTCTGAGTGGCGATGCACTGAACGGGGGTAGTGTCGATACCACTCCGATCCTCGGCAACGTGGATCTGGCAGTTGTGTCCGAACCCACGCCGGCCGCAGGCGCGATCACCCTTGCCTCCGACACCGGCGAGATCACCGTGGCATCCGGCACCACCCCCGGCACCTATTTTGTCGAATACAGCCTGACCGACCGCACGACGGACGGCGCGCCGACAAATACCGACACCGCAACGGCAACCGTAGTCGTTGCGGGCGGGCTTTCGGGCACGATCATAGCCCGCGACGACGACTACACCTCGACCCCCGTCAATGCCCTTTTCGGGGGCAGCGCGGGCGAAGTGTTGACAAACGACACAGTCAACGACACGCCCGCCCTCTTTCCCAGCGTCACGCTCGAGGTGCTGACCGAAGCTGTACCCGCAAATGCCGGCGATCCGGTGCCCACCCTCGTGACCTCCGGCATCGACGCCGGGCGCGTGGTCGTGCCCGCCGGTGTGCCTGCCGGGGTCTACACCATCGACTACCTGCTGTGCGATGCGGTCAACACCAGTGATTGCGATTCCGCCACCGCCACCATTGCGGTGTTCGAAGGCGACGGCGTTGATTACGGCGATGCGCCGGTTAGCTATCTCCTGCCCACGCACGGGGTTTCTTCAACGCCGAGCATCTATCTCGGCTCGGTCGCACCTGACACGGAATTCCTTCCGCAATCCGACGGTACGGCCACGGGTGACGATGTTGCCGACACCGATGACGAGGAAGGCGTAACATTTCCCATCCTGACACAAGGTCTGGACGTGACTCTGGACGTCGAAGTGACCGGCAACGGATATCTTCAGGCTTGGCTGGATTTCAACGGCGACGGGTTGTTTGCGGCCACTCCGGTAGAACGGATGGCGACCGATCTGCGCGACGATGGCACAGGCGCCGACATCACTGCGGGCGACGGCGTGATCCAGATCGACGTAACGGTGCCGGATGATGCCACCACATCACTGACCTTCGCCCGCTTCCGCTTTAGCAGCGAGGCAGGGTTAGGCACCACCAGCTTTGCCGTTGACGGCGAGGTCGAGGATTATTCGCTGATTATCGCAGCTGCTGACCTTGTTGATCGCGGCGATGCGCCTGCCAGCTACGGCGATCCACGTCATGTGGTCGTGCCGGAAATTTACCTTGGTGCAGGTCTGCCCGATACCGAAACCTCACCAAAATTCTCTGCAAATGCAGACGGCGACGATCTCAGTGGTAGTGATGATGAGGATGGCATCGCCATCTTTCCCATTCTCGAAGCGGACACAAACGTGTCACTGACGGTGCAGACCAATGAAACGTTGAGTCTGGCGAATATGGCACTGCCAAGTTTCCTCCGCCTGCCGGGGATTACCAACCTGCAACTTTGGGTCGACTTCAATCAGAACGGCGTATTCGATGCCTCCGAACAAGTGGCCACGAATTACCGCGATGGCGGGACCGGCGACACCGATGGCGTCTTCAACAATCAGATCAGCCTGGACATTCCCGTACCAGCAGATGCTGTCGCCGGCACCACCTATGCGCGGGTGCGCTGGTCCACCACCAGCGTGGTGAGTGTGGATCTTTCCGATGGTCTGAACTTTGATGGCGAGGTCGAGGATTATCAGGTGACAGTGACAAACCCCAACGGGCCGCTGACCTGTTCATCGACCTTCTACATGGTTGCCACCGAGCCTGCGACCAACCTGCCCGCACTGGATGCGCTGACGATCAGTGGAAGCCCCGGCGCCTACACGCTGAGCCACGTCGATCTGCCACCCGACTACACCGGCAATTACCTCGTCACCGGCTGGGGCTATAACGAGCTGGACGGCTATATCTACGGCGTCGGCCAGTCGCCCCGCAATCTCTACCAGATCAATGCGTCGGGTGCGGTGCGCGCCGTGGCGGATATCTCCGGGCTCAGCCTCGAATCCCCCGACACCAGCAGCGACATCTTACCCAACGGAGTAATGCTCTACATGTCCGGCACCAATTTCGGCCGCTACCAGCTGCTTGACATCTCGGATCCGGCGAACCCGGTGGCGCTGGGTGTGGTGGATACCGGGCAAAGCACGCTTTACGGTCGCGACATCGCCTACAATCCGCGTGACGGGCTGATGTATTTCATCGACTCCAACCGCAACATCTATGCCTTTGATCCGCTGGGCGGGACGCCGGGCGCGACCACCATCAACCTTGTCGGCAACGTGCCGCTGCCTGCGGGTTATTTCGCGATCGACATGGATTCGGTCTGGTTCGATGGCTCGGGCTTTCTCTATGCCTTCGACAACCAGTCGCGGCAGGTCTTCGCGGTCGAGGTCGGGTCAGAGGGCAACCGCCCCGCCAGCTATGACTTCATCGAAGTGCAGGGCACCGTCGACAACATCACCTATCAGGGTAACGACGGCGCGT
>JBARUV010000042.1:0-23096 GCA_049645905.1 Sulfitobacter sp. | reverse complement strand
GCCATGCAGCGGAGCGTTCCGCCACGATTTCGCTCACTTGAGTGGCCGTGTCGATCAGATTGAAGCCCTTGCGTTTCACAACCTGCAAGGCGAGCGTTTTTTCTCCGTTAAAACGGGCGGTTCCAAGGCGATCCTCAAATGTCAGATTAATCTCTGCCAGATCACCCAGGGTCACGACGCGGTCGCCGTTGGTCTTGACCGGCAGCGCATACACATCGCGGGCCTCGTCAAAACTGGAGGGGATCTTGACTGCAAAGGTGCCTTGCGCGGTTTCCACTTCACCAGCCGCGATCAACTGGTTGTTGTTCTGCACCACATTGATCAGTTCACCCGCCGTGACGTTATAGGCCTCAAGGCGCAACGGGTCGATCAGCACCTCAAGCATCTCGTCCCGGTCTCCGGCAAGGCCTGCCTCCAATACCGCATCCAGTCCTTCAAGATCGTCCTGCAAGTCACGGGCAACACGGGCCATTGTGCGTTCCGGTACCGGGCCTGTCAGGTTAACAATGATGATCGGGAATTCGGAAAAGTTGATCTCGTTGATAGAGTACTTTTCCGCGCCATCGGGGAAATTCGCCTCGGCGGTGGACATGGCGTCACGGACGTCGGCCATGATCTTTGTCTTGTCCCAACCGAATTCAAACTCCAGTGCCACGCCGGCGTAATTTTCGGCTGCAGTACCGGACATGGTTTTCAAGCCGTCCAGATCGGCCAGCTCGGTTTCCATCGGCTTGACCAGCAGGGTTTCACTGTCCGCTGCCGAAATGCCGGGAAAGGGGACGGACACAAAAAGAGCCGGAATTTCAATATCCGGCTCACCTTCTTTTGGCAGGGTGGTGTAGGCATAGCCGCCCACCACAAGGCTGAGCAGCAGGAAGGCCATGACCATTCGGGCCCGGCCTGCAGCCCAGTCGACGATGCCGCTCATCGGTCAAACTCCTGCCAGGTCGGGGCAACCTTTACCCCCGCAGTCACAAATTCCTGTCCGGTTACAATCACGTTGGCCTCTTGCGGCAGGCCAGTCACCCAGATGCCCTCTGCAGTGTCGCGCATGACGCCGACCTTGGCAAAAGACACGATTGCGGCGTCATCCACCATGCGCACGCCCAAGGAGCCTTCGTCATTCAGGGTCAAGGCGGATTGCGGGATCAGATGTGCCTGCACCCCGTCAGAGGCGATGGCGATTTCGGCAGTTTGCCCGTCGCGGATTTTCTCTTCGCTGTTGGGAACTTCGAGCTCAACGCGAAACGTGCGGGTCGCCGGATCCGCAGAGCGGGAGATAAACGTGACCTTGCCCACCAGATCATCGCCCCCCGCCGCCAGCCGCGCACCGGCCATGGCCCCGAGGGTCACGCGGTTCACTTCGGTTTCGGGCACAAAGGCAACCAGTTTGATCGGATCAAGCTGGATAATGGTCGCACACAGTGCACCGGGTTGCAGCAGGCTGCCCAGCTCTGCTGTGTCGCTTTCCAGAAGACCCGAAAATGGCGCGAGGATTGTCAGGCGTTCGATTTCCTTGTCAGCAGCGGCAACAGCAGCGGTTGCCGCTTCGATCCCCGAACGCGCGGCACCCAGACCAGCGGTGGCTGATGTCACACCTGCCTTTGCCGCAGCCACTGCCGCATCCGCCCCCGCCACACGGGTCTGCGAAGCGTAGCCATCGGCGCTTAGTCTGGAGGCGGCATTCTGATTGATCTCGGCCTCGTCCAGCCGAGACTTGGCTTCGTGCACCCGCGCTTCGGACTCAGGAACACGCGAACGCGCTTCTGCCAGCCGCGCCCGCGCCTCTTCGAGCGCAGCGCCCCGCGTACCGGGGTCCAGCACACACAGCGCCTCGCCAGCGGTGACCTTCGCGCCCTTGCGCAAAGGCTCAGAAGCCACAACAGCCGACGTTTCCGCCCGCACATCAACCTGCCGGACTGCAGAGGTCTGACCGCGAAGGATCACTGCACTATCGACCTGTTGCGCCTGAAATTTGGTAACTGCCACTTTCACCAACGTGCCGGTTTCTTCTTTGGCTGCCGCCGCAGGTGCTTCGGCTGCGGCATCCTGGGGTACCGCAGCATTGGCATCGGTCCCCAGAAGGGCCATCAACTGAGGCCGTGCAAGAATCGACATTGCCAGTATCGCAGCAACGAATAGCGCCGCAATTATAGAGAAAATGCGCATCAATGGTCCTCAAATAATGCCAATTGCCGCCAATTCAGCCGATGGCACAGACGTGCCCTATATAGGGTGCGTCAACTGAACAGACCAGTTTAGTAGCCGATTTTTTTGTCGCAGCTTGACCGCTTTGGCGGTGCGGCTGGCAGGGTGGCGGATTTCAGACCCTTGGCTTGACCCGTGTCGCACGCTATGAGAGGCAAAATCGGGCCGCTATGGGGAATACTCAGGCGGGCAGGGAGCAGGCACCATGAGCGACACAGACAGTTTTATCGACGAGGTCAATGAAGAGGTCCGCCGCGACCGTCTTTATGGCCTGCTCCGCCGCTATGGCTGGATTGCAGCTTTGGCGATTCTCGTGATTGTCGGGGGGGCCGCGTATTCGGAATACCGCAAGGCGCAGGCCCGCGCGCAGGCCGAAGCCCTCGGTGACGGCATGTTGGCGGCGCTGGCGATTGAGGACAGCGGTGAACGGGTTGCAGCCCTGTCAACTGTCGAAGCTTCATCGCCTGTTTCCTCGGCAGTGTTGCGTCTGTCCACGGCCGCCCAACAGGTGGTGGCCGAAGATGTGGCCGGTGCGATCGAGACTTTGAATGCGCTTGCATCGGACGGTGATGTGCCAGAGCTTTATCGCCAGATCGCACAATTCAAATCGCTGACGTTGCAGGGGGACAGCACGCCGGCTGATGCGCGGCGTCTTGAACTGGAAGCCATGGCGCAGCCCGGCAATCCCCTGCGCCTGCTGGCGGCCGAGCAGATGGCCCTTATAGACATCGAACAGGGCGACGTGGACGGTGCGATTGCACGGTATCAGGCAATCCTGTCGGACGCCGAAGTCACCTCGGACTTGCAACAACGTGCCTTACAGGTGATTGTGGCATTGGGTGGTGAGCCGGAACTGGCCGACAGCGCGGCACCATCGGGTGCACAGGGCACGACGGGCGACAACTGACACCGGTAGAACGAGATTTGGCAGGACCGGATCCGGCGGGACTGAAAAAGGGTTGAGCAGGGCGATGATTTTTCAACAGTTTATGTTGCCACGACGCTTGAGTGCGGGGCTGTTTGCAGGGCTTTTGGCGCTTGGGGCCTGCGCCGAAAAAGAAACCTATCTGGTCGGCAAGCGCGAAGATGTCCGTTCTGTCTTGCAGGACGCCGCACTCGCGGCGCCGATTGACCAGACCAATCTGGTCAATACGGCACGCGCAATCTCGCTCGGCGGGCAGCAAAGCAATGCCAGTTGGACGCAAAGTTTCGGGACAGAGCAGTACCGTGTTTCCCACCCCGCCTTGCGCGGGGCGCCGCAATTGGCATGGAGCGCAAAGATCGGTGCCGGCGACAGCCGCAAGCAGCGTATCACCGCTGATCCGGTTGTATCGGGCGGGCGTGTCTTTACGCTTGATGCGGGCGCGCAGGTTGCCGCAACCTCGACGTCCGGCGCACCACTTTGGACCCGCGATCTGACCCTTGCCAGCGACAGACAGGGCGAAAGCAGTGGTGGCGGCCTCGCGATCGAAGGGGACACGCTTTATGTTTCTGTCGGCTTTGGCATTCTGGCCGCCCTTGATGCCGCGACAGGCGCTGTGCGCTGGACCCAGCAGCTTGACGCGACAGGCTCGGGCACACCGACGGTTTATGGCGATCTGGTCTATCTGACGTCGGGTGATGATACCGGTTGGGCATTGCGCAAATCCGATGGGCGTGTGGAATGGCAGGTCGGTGCCAGCACCGACCGCAACAATGTACTGGGCGCTCCTGCACCTGCGCTTACGTCTCAATTCGCCATCTTTGCCTTCGGGTCTGGCGAAGTTCAGGGCGTGTTCCGCCAAGGCGGCGTGGGCCGCTGGAGCACATCAGTTGTCGGTCGTCGACCCGGGCGCGCGTCGTCGCTGGTCTCTGACGTGACAAGCGGTCCTGTGGTGTCGGGAAATACCGTGTTTGTCGGAAACTTTTCGGGCCGTCTGGCGGCCCTTGATGTCAACTCCGGTCAGCCGCTGTGGACTGCGCGGGACGGGGCGATCGGGCCTGTCTGGCCCGCAGGCGGCAACATCTTCGCGGTCACCGATCTGAACGAACTGGTGCGTCTGGACGCATCAAGCGGAGAACGGATTTGGGGTATCCCGCTGCCGAATTTCGTCAAGGACAAGCCAAAACGCCAATCAAAGGTCTTTGCCCACTACGGTCCGGTCATCGCAGGCGGCCGGGTCATCATTGCCTCTGATGACGGTCTGATCCGCAGCTATAGTCCCACAGACGGATCCCTGATCGGGACAACTGAAATTTCCGGCGGGGCGACGACCGCACCCGTGGTGGCAGGTGGCACGCTTTATGTGGTTTCCGCCAAGGGCCAATTGCACGCGTTCCGCTAATGGGCTAAGGCCGTATCTCGCGCCTTTGGAGCCTTGTACTGTCCATGTCTTTCACCCTCGCCATAGTGGGCCGCCCCAACGTGGGCAAATCCACGCTGTTCAACCGCCTTGTGGGCAAACGTCTGGCGCTGGTCGATGACCAGCCCGGCGTGACACGTGACCTGCGCGAAGGCGCTGCGCGGCTGGCCGACCTGCGCTTTACCGTGATTGATACTGCGGGCCTCGAAGAAGTTACCGATGATAGCCTGCAGGGCCGTATGCGCCGCCTGACGGAACGTGCCGTGGATATGGCAGATATCTGTCTGTTTATGGTGGATGCACGGGTGGGGATCACGCCGTCGGATCTGGTGTTTGCCGAAATCCTGCGCAAACGGTCCGCGCATGTGATTGTTGCGGCAAACAAATCCGAGGGCAAGGCAGCAGACGCCGGTGTGATTGAGGCCTATTCGCTGGGGCTGGGCGAACCGATCCGCATGTCTGCCGAACACGGTGAAGGGTTGAACGACCTGTATTCGATACTGATGCCACTGGCGGATGCCTTTGCAGAAAAAGCGCAGGATGACGCGCCTGAAACCGATGTCGATCTGACAGAGGAGGAGGCCGAAGACGCAGATGCCGTGCGTGTGCCGACCAATGCCAAACCCATGCAGGTCGCTGTTGTCGGTCGGCCCAACGCAGGCAAATCCACGCTGATCAATCAGATTTTGGGAGAAGACCGCCTGCTGACCGGACCCGAAGCAGGGATCACCCGTGACGCAATTTCCCTGCGCACCGATTGGCTGGGTGTACCGATGCGGATTTTCGACACCGCAGGTATGCGCAAAAAGGCCAAGGTTCAGGAAAAGCTTGAGAAGCTGTCCGTGTCAGACGGTTTGCGGGCCGTGAAGTTTGCAGAAGTGGTCGTGGTACTGCTGGACGCGGAAATTCCGTTTGAACAGCAGGATTTGAGGATCGCGGATCTGGCCGAGCGCGAAGGGCGCGCCGTTGTCGTCGCGGTCAATAAATGGGACGTCGAGGAGGACCGGCAGGGCAAGTTGAAGGCCCTCAAAGAGAGTTTCGAGCGCCTGCTGCCGCAATTGCGCGGGGCGCCGCTGATCACGGTAAGCGCCAAGACTGGGCGCGGTCTTGACCGGCTGCACGATGCGATCATGCGCGCCTATGACGTCTGGAACCGCCGTGTCACCACAGCGCAGTTGAACCGCTGGCTGACAGGGATGCTGGAACAGCACCCGCCGCCCGCCCCACAGGGCAAGCGGATCAAGCTGCGCTATATGACCCAGGCAAAGACACGCCCGCCCGGTTTTGTGGTGATGTGTAGTCATCCAGATAAAGTGCCCGAAAGCTATTCGCGCTATCTGGTCAATGGGTTGCGGATTGATTTTGACATGCCGGGCACCCCGATCCGTTTGTGGATGCGCGGGCAAAATGACGCCAATCCATATAAAGGACGCAAGAAAGCAGCGCCATCAAAGCTGCGCAAACACACCGCAGGTCGGCGCAAGGACTAAGGAACAGGGGCGGAAATTGTGAAATTTTCCGTCCGTTTTCTTCTATAGAAAACGACCTATCTCTTTAACTTTGGAGCACGGCGCGGAGGGTCGAAATGCCGACCACGCCCGCGCCTGCAATGGCTACCCATGCGACATCCCGCGCGCCGTCCCAATTGGCGATGACAACGGCTATCAGTGCCCAGATCACCGCAATTCCGTACGTCGGCGCACGGCGCAATGTTGCCTGCACCGCCGCACCGATCATCGCGGCAAGGGCCACAAACACCAGTCCTGCGGAGCGTTGATCCAACAAACCATATCCTGCCGCCAACAACCCCAGAGAGACACAGGATGCCGCGGACAACCATCCTGCATAAAGCCCTACCGGATAGGCCGCCCAGACCCGATCAGACACCGGCGCCATAAACAGCGCAGCAAGCGCGGTGACCAGCATCGCCCAGATCAGCACAGAGGCCCAAAGCGGACTGTTCACAGCCACTGCCAGCCATCCGGTGCCCATCGCCAGCGACGCACACAGCGGAAGCCGCATGTCATGCCACTGCCCGTCACGCGGCGCTTTGAACAATCCCCAAAGGTTGCCCAAAATCAGCCAGCCATAGATAATTCCCCAAATACCAAAGGCATAACCGGCGGGTTGCACCGGCGGGTGATCCTGCGGGACCGGAAACTGATTGGGGTCAAAGCCGCCGAAACCTTCGACAAAAAACGGCGATACAGCAAAGGTGATGCTGAGCAGGGCACAGAGCATTGCGATGACAAGTCGGTAAGGGCGGGACATCGGATATGTTCCTGCAAAATTGTGTTTTCCCCAAATAGGGGTATCCTGACCCTTATTTGACCCGTTCATAATTAGCTTTTCACAAAGGAGTTTCAACGTGGCACGCATTGCAATCTTTTGCGACGGTACCTGGAACAGTCCGACACAAACCCAACCGACCCATGTACACCGCCTGTTTCAGGCAACCCGTGCCGATGCGGGACAACGGCCCGTCTATGTGCCCGGCGTCGGAACGGGCGGCAAATGGGCGACGATGTTCGGCAAGGGCCTGAACAAACTTGGCGGTGGCGCTTTCGGCTGGGGGCTGAACGCCAATATCAAACAGGCGTATCGCGCGCTGGCTATGCTGTATAAGCCGGGGGACCAGATCCTGATCTTCGGGTTTTCACGGGGCGCCTATACGGCACGCTCCCTTGCTGGAATGATTCGCAAAGTCGGGATTATCGACAACCCTTCAAAGGATCGGTTGGACAAGGCGTTTGATCTTTACCGCTTGCCGGGCCCTGAAAACGCACCGGACCAGCCGCATATTATCACTGCGCGGCGTGATTTGTCGCCCCGTTTTGCCACATCAGCGGATGAAATCACCTGGCGCGCTGATAACCCTGTGGCAGGACAGCAGGGTGTGCCGCATCTTGTCACAGTTGACTACCTTGGTATCTGGGACACGGTAGGCTCCCTTGGAATTCCGACCAGTATACTAGGTCCAGTCGCGTCGTTGTGGAATCGCAAGTACCGCTTTCACGACACCAAACTGTCACGCATGGTGCGCTCGGCGCGCCATGCCGTTGCACTTGACGAACGTCGGGTTTTCTACCGTCCCGCGCTTTGGGACAATCTGGAGCAAAACCCCGACGGCCCCGGTCTGAACGCAGGCGATCGCACTGAGAAACGTGCCTATCAGCAGGTCTGGTTCATCGGAACACATTCGGTGGTGGGCGGGTCAGCCGGTGATCGGGGGCTAACCTCCATTACGCTGGACTGGATTGCGGCAGGGGCGCAGGCCGCCGGCCTGACCCTGAACGAAGCGACGCCTTTGCTGGACCATGTGCCTGATGCGCTGGTCGATAGTGAGGCATTGGTGGATGCGCCACTGGCGTACCGTGTTGCAGGGGCGCTGCTGGACTGGCGCAAGGGGCCGGGACATGCGGTTGATATGCATGGATCGGTTGAAACGCGGGTGGCGGGGCGGACCGATTATCGCCCGCTGTCCCTGCGCGCCCTCAAGCCCGAGTTGTTTGATGAATCGCCCGTCGTGCCCGTCACACCGCATCCGCGCAGTGGTGGGGATCGATAAGACCCCCTTATTTGCTGGCATGGGGTGCCGACATCCTGCACCCCATGCTTCAAATCAACACGCCATCCGCGCCCAGCGTCGTCTTGCCGCCAAGGTAGGGGGCAAGGACCGCAGGCAAAGACACTGACCCGTCCGCTTGCTGGCCGTTTTCCAGCACGGCAATCAGGCAACGCCCCACTGCAAGGCCGGACCCGTTCAACGTATGCACGAACTGCGGTTTACCACCGTCCTTGGGCTTGAACCGCGCGTTCATGCGGCGGGCCTGAAAGTCGCCGGTCGTAGAGACCGATGAAATCTCACGGTAGGTTTTCTGGCCCGGCACCCATGCTTCGATGTCATATGTGCGCCGTGCACCAAAGCCCATGTCACCGGTGCACAGGATTATTGTGCGATACGGGATGCCCAGCTTTTCAAGAATACCTTCGGCACAGCGCAGCATGCGTTTCTGTTCACCGTCGCTTTCATCGGGCAGGGTGATGGATACCATCTCGACCTTTTCGAACTGGTGCTGACGCAGCATGCCTGCGGTATCGCGCCCCGCTGATCCCGCTTCCGAGCGAAAGCAGAGCGTATGTGCGGCAAAGCGGCGTGGCAGGTCGGCTTCGTCCAGCACATCGCCCGCAACAGAATAGGTCAGCGGCACTTCGGAGGTCGGCACCAGCCACCAGCCATTGGTGGTCTGATAACTGTCCTCGCCGAATTTTGGCAGCTTGTCGGTGCCGTACATCGCGTCGCTGCCCACCAGAACGGGCGGGTTCACTTCGGTCAGGCCGTTTTCATCCACGTGCGTGTCGATCATGAACTGTGCCAGCGCGCGGTGTATACGCGCAACAGCACCCGAAAGCATGACAAAGCGGCTGCCGGACATTTTCGCCGCAGTCTCAAAATCCATCGAGGCGGCAACGCCTTTGATCTCGAAGTGCTCTTTCGGCTCAAAATCGAACGTGCGCATGTCACCCCAGCGGCTCGTTTCCACGTTGCCCGCCTCATCCGCACCCGCTGGCACGTCTTGGGCCGGAATGTTGGGGATACGTGCCAGCATATCGGCAAGCTGCGCATCAAGCTCCTTGGCCTCGGCCTGCATCGCGGCGACTTCGGCCTTTTTGTCAGACACCAGCGCACGCAGACGCTCAAACTCGGCGTCATCGCCCTTGGCCTTGGCTGCACCGACTTGTTTGGAAGCCTTGTTCTGCTCGGCCTGCGCATTTTCGGCCGCGCTTATCTTGTCGCGGCGCGCACTATCCAGTTCCAGAACGGCGGAGGACATCGGCGCATCCCCGCGACGGGCCAATGCGGCGTCGAGATGTTCGGGATTTTCACGGATGGCGCGTATGTCGTGCATGGGTATGCTCCTTGGGGTCTTCGACTCGGATGGTTGCTTTTACCGGATGTGGCGCGCGGGGAAAGCAGGGTTTTTGTGCGTACCCGTTAACGCGGTGCTTGTGGGACCTGCGCGCGCAACCAGTCGTTGACCGGGGCCACCAAAGAGTTGTGCACGCCAGCCCCGTCCATGCGCGCGGTAACAACACCGGCGATCTGCCAGCCTGCCGCGGTTTCAACAAGGGCGGGCGCGCCGGAGTTTCCGGCAATAACCTGACAGCCAAGGATCAGACGCGCGGGCGTGGCGTCCACTACGGGGCATTCAAAGGACCCGTTAAGGGCACCCGGACGCATCCGGTGGAAACCAACGATGGCCATGTGATCCGCTGTGATGTCAGGCGCGAGGGGCAGGGGGGTCGCAATCGCGGCGGGCACAGAGGTGGCAAGGGTAATCAGCGCCATGTCATGCGCAAAGCGGTCCGCCCCCTCGGCCTGCTGATAGGCCGGGTTGATCGTGATACCGGCGGCGGCATGGGTGGACAGCATTTGTGCCGCGATGCCACCGATCAGAAACTGGCGGTTCCCCCCGCCCGCGCAATGTGCGGCTGTTAACACAAGATCAGGCGCTACGAGGGTGCCGGTACAAGTGGCCGTACCGGTGGCGCCGTCCGCATTGACGACACCGACAGCGCGCCAGAGTGCGGCCGTTTCCGGTTCAAGCGCAGGCAGGATTTGCGCGCCCACCCGTGTTGAGAAGATCGCGAGGCCAATGAGAAACGGGACAAAACCGCGTTGAAATACTGCTTTCATTGCTTTTCCTGCCTCCGCCGGGTGGTGTTTTGGTTCCAGACCGGCTGCTAGCGATTGTGTTTCCACGGGGTGGACTGCCTCATCTCAACCTTACCTACGCAGCGAGTATGACGCGCAATCGCGTCAGCGCCAACGGGGTTGGTGTTATTACAGGGCCAAACCCTCCCCTTTGCACCTTGCACACCCAACCCGCCGCGCTTAGGTTCTGCCAAACTTTACGGGCCAGCTTATTGTGCCTGTTTGTGACCCTAACAAAGGAGCCTCCCTATGGATGGCATCGCCCAACTCGCCCCGCTGGTCCTGATCTTTGCGATCATGTATTTCCTGTTGATCCGTCCGCAGCAGAAGAAGCTGAAACAGCATGCCGCAATGGTTGCGGCCCTGCGTCGGGGGGATCAGGTGGTCACTCAGGGCGGCGTGATCGGCAAGGTCGTGAAGGTCAAAGACGACGGCGAGGTCGAAGTCGAGATTGCCGACGGCGTGAAAATTCGCGTGGTGCAATCGACGATTGCCACCGTGATTTCAAAGACCGAACCCGCCACCTAACCAGTCCTTCGCGGCTGGCTTCAGATTCGGCCCCATGATCGGCCCCCAAGTTCGGAAAGCGGACCCATGCTTCAGATTGATATGTGGAAACGCATTGCCATCGCGCTGACATGCGCGCTGGGAATTTGGCTCGCGCTGCCAAACGCGTTTTACAGCCCTGTTGAACAGCACAATGACGCCGTCAAGGCGATCGAGTTGAGTGGCAACACGCCCGAGCTTGAGGCGCAAAAGGCGCTGTGGCCGGAATGGATGCCTTCGGGTCTGATTAATCTGGGCCTTGATCTGCGCGGCGGGGCGCATCTGCTGGCCGAGGTAAAGGTGCAGGACGTCTATGCCAGCCGGATGGAGGCCACATGGCCCGAAGTCCGCGATGCGCTGCGTGCGCTGACGCCTGTGCGTCGCCAGCAATCGCCCTCAGATGAATTGCGCGTGCGCCTGAATGACTCTGACAAAATGGCCGAGGCGATGGAAATCGTGCGCGGGCTGGCACGGCCAGTGGTCACGCTTACCGGTGCAGGTGCCCAGGATATAAACGTGTCAGGCGACAGTGGCATCATCACCGTGACGCTGTCCGACGCGGAAAAGCAGGCAACCGATGAACGCACCATGCAGCAGTCATTGGAAATCATCCGCCGGCGGATTGACGAGGTTGGCACGCGCGAACCCACTATCCAGCGGCAGGGGTCGGACCGGATTCTGATACAGGTGCCGGGGATCGGTTCCGCCTCTGAACTCAAGGCAATCATCGGAACCACGGCGCAACTGACGTTCAATCCTGTTGTCTCACGCGGATCGGATGCAAATGCGAACCCCGGTATCGGCAATGCGCTTGTGCCATCGGTTGACGAGGCCGGCGCGTATTATGTGATCGAATCCGCCGCTGTGGTGACGGGTGAAGAACTCGTGGATGCCCAGCCCAGCTTTGACCAGAACGGCAGTCCGGCGGTCAGTTTCCGCTTTGACACCACCGGCGCACGCAAATTCGGCAATTATACTGCGGAAAACATCGGCGCGCCGTTTGCCATCGTTCTGGACAACGAAGTCATCAGCGCCCCCACCATCCAAAGCCATATTCCCGGCGGTTCCGGTATCATCACAGGCAACTTCACAGTTGAGGAAAGCACCAATCTTGCGGTGCTCTTGCGTGCCGGCGCTCTGCCTGCCGGCCTCACCTTTGTCGAGGAACGCACTATCGGGCCCGAACTTGGTCAGGACAGTATCGATGCAGGCAAAATTGCCACGATGGTCGCCTTTGCAGCAGTTTTGTTCTTCATGTGGGCCAGCTATGGGCTGTTCGGGATTTTTGCGAACCTTGCGTTAATCATCAACGTGGCGATGATCTTTGGCTTGCTCAGCCTGATCGGCGCCACCCTGACCCTGCCGGGAATTGCGGGGATCGTGCTGACCGTTGGTATGGCCGTGGACGCCAACGTGCTGATTTTCGAACGTATCCGCGAAGAGCTCAAGACCGCCAAGGGGCCGGCGCGGGCAATTGCGCTGGGCTATGAAAAGGCGTTGAGCGCGATTATGGACGCCAATATCACCACCTTTATCACGGCGGTGATCCTGTTTGCGATGGGGTCTGGCCCGGTGCGCGGCTTTGCGATCACGCTGGGTCTGGGAATCATCACGTCTGTCTTTACAGCGATTTTTGTCACACGCCTGATGGTGGTGATCTGGTTTGAACGCCGTCGCCCCAAAACAATCGAGGTCTGAAGATGCGTTTACGTCTGGTCAAAGATGATACGAATTTCGATTTCTTTAAACGGTGGAAGCTGTGGTTGGGGATTTCGGGGCTGATGATGGTCATCGCCTTTGCCAGCTTTATGCTGCAAGGCCTGAACTATGGCATCGATTTTAGGGGTGGAACGACGATCCGTACCGATAGCCCGCGGGTGGTGGATGTAGCGGAATATCGCGCAACGCTCGAGCCGCTGGGCTTGGGCGACATCTCGATCACCGAGGTTTTCGATCCCAGTTTCGGCGATGACCAGAATGTCGCGATGATCCGTATTCAAGCTCAGGACGGGCAAGAGGCAGTCACGACCGAGACCATCGAAGCCATTGAAGCCGCCCTGAAAACAGCGCGGCCAGACATCAAATTTACCTCTGTGGAATCCGTTGGCCCAAAGGTATCGGGAGAGTTAATCCAGACAGCCGTCATTGCCGTCGTTCTGGCCATCGGGGCGGTCTTGATCTACATCTGGCTCCGCTTTGAATGGCAGTTTGCCGCAGGCGCGGTGCTCGCACTTGTGCATGATGTGATCCTGACAATCGGGATTTTCTCGGAATTGGAAATCAAGTTCGATCTGGCCATCATCGCGGCCTTGCTGACGATCGTCGGGTATTCGTTGAACGACACGGTTGTGGTCTTTGACCGCGTCCGCGAGAACCTTCGCAAGTACAAGAAGCGCCCCTTGGGTGAGGTGCTGAACCTGTCGATCAACGAGACGTTGAGCCGGACATTTATGACTTCGATCACAACCCTATTGGCGCTGATTGCGCTGTTTGTACTGGGCGGAGACGTGATCCGGGGCTTTGTCTTTGCGATGATCTGGGGCGTCATTGTCGGCACCTATTCGTCAATCTTTGTTGCAAGCGCGATTCTGCTGTATCTTGGCGTCAAGCGGGATTGGTCCAAGACAGACGCCAACGCTGGCAATCAATACGCCAACATTGATGCCTGACCTGCTGGCCGGGGCTTTCGCTACAGAAGGTCTCGTCTGGCTCGTTCTCGCTGTCTGTGTCGCCGGATTGGTGCGGGGATTTTCCGGGTTCGGTTCCGCTATGATTATCATGCCGGTTGCGACCTCTGTATTGTCGCCGGTTCAGGCGGTGATCTTCCTGATGTTTGCCGAACTGGTCGGCCCTTTGCCCAACCTGCGCGCGGCATTGCGTGACGGCGCGCTGCAGGATGTGCGGCTGCTGGGCGGCGGGGCATTGTTTGCGCTGCCTTTGGGGCTTTGGGGCCTCACAGTCATTGATCCAACCGTGTTTGGCTGGATCATCTCGATCGTAGTACTGACGCTCCTGGTGCTGTTGATGCTGGGCTGGCGCTATCCCGGCACGTTGAACCGGAAACTGACCGTAGCAACTGGTGCGTTGGGCGGGTTCATGACAGGCTTTGCCGGCATACCCGGTCCGCCGGTGATCATGCTTTATATGGCAAGTACGCTGCCGATTTCGGTCATTCGGGCAAATTTCTTGTTGTATCTGTTGTTGCTGGACATAATGCTTTTGCCGTATTTGGTGCTGTCCGGGCTGATGGTCTGGAAAATTGCGCTATTGGGGCTGTTGGTCGGTATTCCAAACCTGATCGCTAATGCTCTGGGTGGGTTGCTGTTCAACCCTGCCGCTGAAAAAGTATTTCGAACGGTCGCCTATGTTGTGATTGCCTGTTCGGCGATTCTGGGGCTGCCACTGTGGAAAGGATAAATCATGCGTCTGAATGAAGTTGTCTTTACCGATGCCAAACCGATTGAAGGCTATGGCCCCGGGTTCTTTCGGATCGGCGGAAAGGTAATAAGAGGCGGTTTGATCGCGGGTCCTAAGGGGACGCAGGCATGGGCGGGATTTGACGATAGCGCCGGTTTGCTGGCCTTGCAGGGTGTGATTGACGTGCTTTTCGTTGGAACGGGCGCCGAGGTGGCGCATTTGCCGGATGATATGCTGGCACAATTGGAGGAAGCGGGCTTCGGGGTAGAGGCAATGGCATCACCGGCCGCATGTCGTACCTATAACGTCCTGCTCAGCGAGGGGCGGCGGATTGCGTTGGCGATACTGCCAATCTGAAAGCCCTCAAAGAGCTCTTTTGGTACTGCCAGCAATCGTTTACGTCTGAGGCAATGGAATTGTGCATCAATGATCTGAGCCTTGCCCGTGGCGGCGTGCCGGTGCTGGCGGGGGTAACCCTGACACTGGCTCCGGGGGAGGCGTTGATCCTGCGTGGCCCGAACGGGTCTGGAAAAACCACATTGCTGAGGGCGATTGCGGGGCTGCAGCCCGCTCTTTCAGGCCAGATCACCGGTGCCGAAGACCGTGTTGCCTATGCCGGTCATGCTGATGGTCTTAAATCCATGCTGTCCGTAGCCGAAAACCTGACCTTTTGGGCGGCGGTGTTCGGCCAGACAGGGATTGATGCCGCCCTTGATGCATACGAGCTTCGTCCGTTGGCTGCCCGCTTGGCGGGTACGCTGTCAGCCGGGCAAAAGCGGCGCTTGGGATTGGCGCGATTGCTGGTGACAGGACGACCGATCTGGGTGCTGGACGAGCCGACCGTCTCACTTGATGCGGATGCTGTGGCGCAGTTTGCGGAAGCGGTTCGCGCGCATCTGGCGCAGGGCGGTTCGGCCCTGATCGCAACCCATATCGACCTCGGGATTGCAGCGCGCGCGTTGGATATTGCACCGTTTCGCGCAACCACCAGAACCCGCGCTGGTGCAAGCGACGAGGCATTTTTGTGAAGGCGTTACTGATCCGGGATCTGCGCCTTGCATTACGCGCGGGCGGCGGGTTTGGTCTGGCCCTCGCGTTTTTCCTGATCGTGGTGGTGCTCGTCCCTTTCAGCCTGGGGCCGGATACCACATTGCTGCGCGCGGTTGCGCCTGGCGTCCTGTGGCTGGGCGCGCTGCTGGCCTGTCTGCTGTCGCTCGATCGTTTGCTGGCACTGGATTACGAGGACGGCACGTTGGATCTACTGTTGACCGCCCCGCTGCCGCTGGAGGCGGCAGTCAGCGTCAAAGCATTGGCCCATTGGTTGACCACCGGTCTGCCACTGGTTTTTGGGGCACCGTTACTTGGCGTGATGCTCAACCTTGCGCCAGCTGGTTTTGGCTGGTTGGCGATTTCGCTTGCCCTTGGCACGCCTGCTCTGTCAGTCATCGGCACCTTTGGAGCGGCCCTGACAGTAGGCATCAAACGCGGCGGATTGCTTGTGTCCCTTCTGGTGCTGCCGCTCTACGTCCCGACGCTCATTTTCGGGGCCGAGGTAGCACGGCGTGGCGCGGCGGGACTGGAACCGAACACACCGCTTCTTTTGTTGGCAGGGATTACCTGCGCGACCGTTGCTTTGATGCCCTTCGCCTCGGCTGCCGTGTTGCGCATGGGACTAAGGTAGTCGGACAGATTGTCCGGGTTGTGATGTTGTGCATTGAGAATGGTCAGTCAGGAAGCTAGATACCCACTATGTCGATCTGGACCTATGCAAATCCTGTTAAATTTCTTGGCCTGAGCGCGCGGGTACAGCCTGTGCTTTGGGGCGCAGCCGCATTGTGCGTTTCAATCGGCCTGCTTTGGGGTTTTTTCGGCACGCCGGATGATGCGCGGCAGGGATCAACGGTCAAGATTATCTATCTGCACGTGCCCGCCGCATTGATGGCGATAAACGCATGGTTCATGATGCTGGTCGCCTCGCTGATCTGGTTGATCCGGCGCCACCACGTCAGCGCACTCGCGGCGAAAGCGGCGGCACCGGTCGGCGTGGTGATGACACTCATTGCGTTGATGACCGGCGCGATCTGGGGCCAGCCGATGTGGGGCACATGGTGGGCGTGGGATCCGCGTCTGACGTCGTTTCTGATCCTGTTTTTGTTCTATTTGGGGTACATCGCCTTGTGGGAAGCGGTCGAGGACCCCGACACAGCGGCAGACCTCACATCCGTCCTGTGCCTTGTGGGATCAGTTTTTGCGGTATTGTCACGCTACGCTGTGAAGTTCTGGAATCAGGGCCTGCATCAGGGCACCTCGGTGCCCGTCGCAACGGGCGGGCGCACGGTGGCGGATGTGTTTTTCTATCCATTGATCCTTTCGATGCTGGGTTTTGGCCTGCTGTTTATTGCCCTTGTGTTCTATCGCACCAGCACAGAAATCCGGCTGCGCCGCGCCGCTGCCTTGCGGGCCCGTTCAGGCAGGGAGGGTTAGAATGCCGGAGCTGGGAAAATACGCTGCAGAAGTACTGGCGGCCTACGGGGTTTCGCTGGTTCTGCTTGCATTGCTCGTACTTGTGACGCTCAGGCGGGGCCGCCGGGCGCGCGCCGCATTGAGCGCAGCGGAGCAGGAGGCAAAACGCGATGGCTAAATTCCGCCCTCTTATGTTGGCACCGCCGCTGATCTTTGCCGGATTTGTCGCATTGGCTGCTGTCGGCATGTTTCGCGATGACCCCGAAGGTTTGCCCTCCACCTTGATCGGACAGGCCGCGCCCGGTGTGCCCAAAGATGCGTTGGAAGGTTTCACGCCAGCAACGACGGAGATGCTGGCAAGCGGAGAGATCACGCTGGTCAACTTTTGGGCCAGCTGGTGTCCGCCGTGCCGTGCCGAACATCCCAAGCTGTTAAAGATGCAGAGCGATGGCATCGCGATCATCGGAATAAATTTCAAGGATCAGGCGGGCAATGCACGCGCGTATCTGAACGACGACGGAAATCCCTTTGCCGCTGTCGGGTTCGACCCGCAAGGGCGTACTGCGATCGACTGGGGTGTGACCGCCCCGCCTGAGACGTTCATCGTGGATGCTGAGGGCAAGGTGCTGTTTCGCTATGCCGGTCCCTTGGTGGGCAGTGACTATGAGCAGCGGTTTTTGCCAGCGTTGGAGTCGGCGTTGGATCAGAAATAGCTACAGCGAGTAGCAACTGCGCCATTTTGAGATCGCCGATACTCTAATGCTCCAACACTTAGATCCGTGCTGAGGCAATTGTTGGCCCAAAGCGTGAAAGAGCCCCCGACGTGGTGCGACGGGGGCTCTTTCTCGCATTATTTTAGCGCCGCTTACTCTGCTGCAATCGCATCGCTTTTAGCAAGATCGCGCAGCACGTAATGCAGCACGCCGCCGTGTTCGATGTACTCGATTTCAATCGCAGTATCGATGCGGCACTTGAGAGTGATCTCCTGCACCTTGCCGTCTGCCATTGTGATCGTGCAAGGCACTTCCTGCAGTGGCTTGATTGTATCGAGGCCGGAGATGCTGACGGTCTCATCACCGGTCAGGCCTAATGAATTGCGCGTCACGCCGCCGGTGAACTCAAACGGGATCACGCCCATGCCCACCAGATTGGACCGGTGGATACGTTCGAAACTCTCGGCAATGACGGCCTTCACACCCAGCAAGGCGGTGCCTTTGGCCGCCCAGTCGCGCGAGGATCCCGCGCCATATTGTTCGCCGCCAAAAATCACCAGCGGCGTGCCGGCATCCTGATGGGCCATTGCGGCTTCAAATATCGACGTCTGGGTGCCATCGGGGCCTTTGGTATAACCGCCCTCCACGCCATCCAGCATCTCGTTCTTGATGCGTATGTTGGCAAAGGTACCGCGCATCATGATCTCGTGGTTGCCGCGACGCGACCCGTAAGAGTTGAACTCCCGCGGGGCGACCTGACGTTCGATGAGGTATTTGCCCGCAGGCGAGCTTTCCTTGAACGATCCGGCGGGGGAGATGTGGTCTGTCGTGATCATGTCCCCCAAAAGCGCCAGCACCTTGGCATTCTCGATGTTGGTGATCACGCCCGGCTCTGCGCCCATTCCCTGAAAATAGGGCGGGTTCTGGATGTAGGTCGATGTGGGGGGCCAGTCATAGGTCTGGCTGTTTGGTGTCTTTACCGACTGCCATTTTTCGTCGCCCTTGAACACGTCGGCGTATTTTTCCTGAAACGCCTCGCGGGTGACGGTCTGTTGGACCAGATCGGCAACTTCCTTGGAGGTTGGCCAGATGTCCTTGAGGTAAACATCGTTGCCGTCCTGATCCTGTCCCAGCGGGCTGCCGGTCAGATCGTGGTTCATGTCGCCCACAAGCGCATAGGCAACAACGAGCGGCGGAGAGGCAAGGTAGTTGGCGCGCACGTCGGGTGAAATGCGCCCTTCAAAGTTGCGGTTGCCGGACAGCACAGAGGTGCCGATCAGATCATAGTCGTTGATCGCCTTGCTGATCGCAGGCTCCAGCGGGCCTGAGTTACCGATACAGGTCGTACACCCGTAGCCGACAAGGTTGAAACCGATGGCATCCAGATCTTCCTGCAGGTTTGCGGCCTCCAGATACGCGGAGACGACTTGTGAACCGGGGGCCAGCGATGTTTTGACCCATGGTTTGCGCGTCAGACCTTTTTCACGGGCCTTGCGCGCCACCAGACCGGCACCGATCATCACATAGGGGTTGGACGTATTGGTGCAGGATGTGATCGAGGCAATGACGATGGAGCCGTCATGTAGCTGGTAATTGCCATCATCCGTGGCGACGTAACCGCGTTTGTGGTTGCCCTCGTCACCCGGAATGCTCTGTGGTTCGGGCTGACCGCCTTCACCTTCCCAACGGATTTCCTGTGTGGCAGAGGCGTCTTTGCCTGCACGGATGCCTTTGACATATTTGCCGAATTCCGTATGCGCGGTGGTCAGCGAAATATAATCCTGCGGACGCTTGGGGCCTGAAATCGCGGGCACGATGGTGCCCATATCAAGGCTAAGAGTGTCGGTGTAGATCGGCGCGTAGTCGTCACCACGCCACAGGCCGTTTTCCTTTGCATAAGCCTCGACCAGCGCGATGCGATCCTTGTCGCGGCCCGTTGTGGTGAGATAACGCAGGGTTTCCGCGTCAATGGGGAAGAAGCCGCATGTCGCGCCGTATTCGGGTGCCATGTTCGCGATGGTGGCACGGTCTGCGAGTGGCAGGGTATCAAGCCCGGCACCGTAAAATTCGACGAACTTGCCGACGACGCCTTTTTCACGCAACATTTCGACGACCTTCAACACAAGGTCGGTGCCTGTTGTGCCTTCCAGCATCTTGCCGGTCAGTTCAAAGCCGATGACTTCTGGGATCAGCATGGAAATTGGTTGGCCCAGCATTGCGGCCTCGGCCTCGATACCACCAACGCCCCAGCCCAGAACAGCCGCGCCGTTAACCATGGTGGTGTGGCTGTCGGTGCCGACCAGCGTGTCAGGATAAGCGACTTCATCACCGTTCTGGTCTTTGTCGGTCCAGACGGTCTGGGACAAATACTCAAGGTTGACCTGATGGCAGATGCCGGTGCCCGGCGGTACAACGCGGAAGTTGTTGAACGCGGACTGGCCCCACTTGAGGAAGGTATAACGCTCGATGTTGCGCTCGTATTCGCGGTCGACGTTCATCTGGAACGCACGGGGGTTGCCGAATTCGTCAATCATGACGGAGTGGTCGATGACCAGATCGACAGGGTTAAGTGGATTGATCTTTTCAGGATCACCACCCAACGCCACGATGCCGTCGCGCATGGCGGCCAGGTCGACGACCGCTGGAACACCGGTGAAATCCTGCATCAGCACGCGGGCAGGGCGGTAGGCAATCTCGCGCGGGTTCTTGCCGCCTTTGGCACCCCATTCGGCAAATGCCTTGATGTCGTCCACAGTGACGGTTTTGCCGTCCTCAAAGCGCAACATGTTTTCCAAAACCACCTTGAGCGCGGCGGGCAGGTTCGAGAAATCGCCCAGTCCGGCTGCTTGTGCAGCGGGGATGGAGTAATAGGCGACGGATGTGCCGTTTACTTCAATGGTTTTTCGGGTTTTGGCGGTGTCCTGACCAACTTGGATTGTCATGGCGGCTCCCTTTTTGGCTGATGTGTGGCTGTCATGGTCTTGTGCCATCTGGCAGGCAGACCTTCAACGGTTTACTGTAACGGAAAGGCTAACAATTATTGGTGCTCTAGCAGAAATGTATACCATTGTATACCGAAATGTGCTCTCTTCCTGACACGAGTCTCAAGAAACCTTGATTGGCTATTTCAGAGACTGGACGGTAAACCGACAAAGTTCCCGAAAACTCGCGATGGATACCACATGAAGCACCTCTTCCCCACCGTTTTTGCTGTTCTTTTGGGCTTTGCTGCTCCTCTCGCGGCACAAAATAATCCGGTCGTGGTCGAACTTTATACATCCCAAGGGTGCTCGAGCTGTCCGCCTGCTGACAAAATTATCCAGGAGCTAGCGGGCCGCGAGGACGTGATCGCGCTCGCACTTCATGTTGACTACTGGGATTATATCGGCTGGAAAGATCCGTTTGGCAATCCGGCACATGCGCAGCGTCAACGCGCCTATGCGAAGGCTGGTCATCGCCGCACGATTTTTACGCCCGAAATGATCGTGAACGGGCAGACCGATATTGTCGGCGCCAAAGCGATGAAGCTGGCAGAGGCGATTGCCAAACACGCGGCTATCGCACCCAAAGTCAAGCTAGGCCTCACGCGCGACGGAGATCAGGTGATTATTACCGCGCAGGCACTTGAACAGATCAACGGGTCGATGACCGTGCATTTGCTGCGATACACACCGAAACATACGACCGACATCAAGCGCGGTGAGAACGGGGGCAAGACATTTGCCTATGCCAATATTGTCGAAGGCTGGACCGAACTGGGTGAATGGGACGGGGCATCGCCGCTGCGGATGACTGCGAAGATGGCCGGCGACAAACCCTGTGTGGTAATCATTCAGGCGCAACATACAGGGCCCATACTGGCTGCTGCACGTCTCAGATAGTCGCATTCCGTATTAGGAAATTTCGGCTATCATTCTGATAAAATCACGCTTCATGGTTGATGACTACGCCAGCGGCGATGCACCCAAAACCATTGGTCTGGATGCGCCTGCACGCGCGCGGCGAGGCTATCGTTCAGGGCCTGTGTCATGGTTTGCGCGTCTGAAGGGGGCACCGGCGCTTCAAGTTCCGAGGCAAAGGTCAGGCCATCAGGTTGACGCGTGCTATAGAACGGGATCAGCAGCGCATCATAGCGCAGCGCAAGTTCTGCTGCCGAAACCGCTGTGCGCGCCGGTTCCCCCATAAAATCAAGGATCGGCGCCCCCATAACATGTTGGTCAAACAGCAGTACCAATTGACCCCCGGCTTTGAGGTGGCGTACGAAACCCGCCGTGCCTTTGCGGCCCTGCGGAAAAACCGGACCTCCAAAAGCCTCCATCGTTTTGACGTAGTGAGCATTGAAATAGGGATTCTTCATGTTGCGGTAGAGCCCGCCAATATCGAATCCCTGTGCCACAAGGGCAGCGCGGGTTGCCTCGTAATTGCCAAAGTGCCCGGTGACAAGAATGACAGGACGGCCTGCGGCGGCGGCTTCCTTCAAGGCGACCACGCCGGGGCCTGTCGGGACTAGGTCCTTTTGACGCTCGGGGAAATCCGTTGCGGAGTAATTTTCAATAAAGGTGCGGCCCACATTATTGAGGCAGCCAGCGGCAATGCGCTGGCGTTCCGTCAACGGACGATCCGGGTAAAGCTGTGCAAGATTATCAAGCGCCCTGCGCCGATAGCCTGCAGCCGGTCCAATGACATGCTGTATAAGGCGGCCGAAAAAAGCGACCCGAGTCGAATAGGGCATCAATAGGGCCAGCCGGATTGCCCCTACGATGGCAGCATTGCTCAGGTAGTGGCCGATTTTGCGGGTCAGGGGGGTGGAGGAGGCGGTTTGCTGTTTCATAGACCTTGGGCGCTGCGAGCATTCCCTCAGACATAGCCCGCTGCCCGTCCGGCAACAACCGTGTGCAACTCATCGCTCAATCTCGCTAATTACGCCTCTTCTTCGTCTTCCACGACCAGCTGCAAATCACCGCGTGTCTCCATCTCGCGGATCGTGGTGACGATCAGGGACATTGCAGCCTCTATGTCCGTAGGTTTGATCTTGCCCTTTTCTTCGATTTCCTCGCGCAGTTGATCGGCCATGCGGGCGGACATGTTTTCGAGGATAAAGGCCATCGTGGCGCCATACCCTGCTGCCTCGGCACCGGCGAGGGCGATAACCAGCTGTGGCTGATCCACCTCGCGTAGGACGCGGGGAATGTCGCGCGCCGCGATGCGACCGGGAATATTGCCGAAAGTAAAGATCGCTTTGCGCACGGCTTCGGCAAAGCCCTGATCGGTTTCATCCAGGCCCGTCAGCACATCATCGCGCGTCAGGGTTGTAGAAGAATTGAGGATCGCGCCAACCCGTTCGACCGGTCCCACATCAAACGCCGAGGCTGGCACGTCGCCAAGTTGGGTCGCCAGCGATAGTCCGATCCGGTCCACCGCATCAGGCGTAACCCCGCCGGTGCGCGAGACGGCATAGGTGATACGTCGCGCTTGCGGTCCCGGCAGCATCCCCAATAGCTCGGCAGCCAAGGCGACGGGTAATTTCGACAACATTACTGCCGCAACCTCGATACTTTCTTCCTTCAGCACGGGAAGCAAACGCGCGGCCCCCATCTGGGACAGACGTTTCCACGGATCGCCAGACTGGCGCACCCCCGCTTCCTTGCGCAGCCGTTGCGCGGTCTGGCGGCTGATTTTACCATCAAGAGC
>JBARUV010000041.1:0-6241 GCA_049645905.1 Sulfitobacter sp. | reverse complement strand
CCGTCTGGGATGCGGTGACCGAATAGTCGACAAGGGTGTGGTGTGGAACGTGGGTCGCGTCTATCGAGACGAGACGGAGATTTACAGTTTCAATCTGCTCCCCGAAGAAGGCCACAAACGCCCCGCTTTTATTAACCTGCAGCAGCCCTATTTCGAACAATTCATCGTAGAGGAAATCCGGCGTCAGCAGGGGCTGGGTGCCCCCATTGAAATTCGCGGGAAAAACTGCGTCACGGCGATGCAACAAAAGGCCGATCATGTGATCCTTGATGTTGATACGCCTGACGGACCCTACAAGATAGAAGCCGATTATTTGGTGGCCTGCGACGGTGCAAGCTCGCCTGTCCGGTCGATCATGGGCCTGGAATTCGAGGGCCGCGTTTTCGAGGATAACTTCCTGATCGCGGACATAAAGATGGCGGCGGATTTCCCGGTCGAGAGGCGCTTCTGGTTTAATCCACCGTTCAATCGAGGGGAAACCGCCCTGCTGCACAAACAGCCAGATGATGTTTGGCGGCTTGATTTCCAGCTGGGTTGGGACATTGACCGTAAGGCCGAGTTGGACCCCGACCGCATCCGTGAACGTGTTTCGGCGATGATCGGGGCAGACAACGATTTCGACCTTGTCTGGACATCAATTTACACGTTTCGCTGCTGCACGATGAAGGACTACCGGCATGGCCGCGTGTTTTTTGCGGGCGATTCTGCGCATCAGGTCAGCCCCTTTGGCGCGCGCGGCGCCAATGGCGGCATGCAGGATATTGATAACCTCGGCTGGAAGCTGGCCGCGGTGATTCAAGACGGGGCAGATGATGCCTTGCTTGACAGCTACCACGCAGAACGCAAACAGGCGGCGCTGGAAAACATCAAGAACTCGAGCCGGTCAGCGGATTTTCTGACGCCGCGCAATCCGGCCCATTCGCTGTTTCGCGATGCGGTGCTGGATCTCGTCGAACACTTCGATTTTGCGCGCCCGATGGTGAATTCCGGCCGCCTGTCGATGCCCTGCACCTATGACGGGTCACCGCTGAACGGGTCTGACAATTTGCCTGACGGTCCAGCGCGGACGCGGCCCGGAACCCCATGTAGCGACGCGCCAATAGACGGCGGTTTCCTGTTGGACCGGCTTTCGGGGTCGTTTGCCGTGCTGGCAATCAACGCGGACGTGCCCTTAGACATTGTGGTCGCGGGGCGGGCAGTTGATGTCATTGCGCTGTCGACGGATGACAAAACCCGATGCATACTGTCGAGCCGCTATCTGGGGAAGGCCAAGCAGGCCGTTTATCTGATACGCCCCGATCAACATATCGTGGCGCGCTGGAATCGTTTCGAGCCTGCGGAAATTGAAACTGCACTTGGCCGTGCGCTAGGACAGGACTAAACGATGACAGATTTGATCTTGACCCCTAACTTCGCCAATAGCGATGACTTTTATGCGGATCTCCTTGGTGTGCATGACGGCTTGACGGAACCGGAAACGCACGCATTGAACGCTCGCCTTATACTTATCCTTGCCAACCATATTGGCGATCAGGATGTGCTGGCGCAAGCATTGGCCGCAGCGGCCAGGGCCGCACAACCGGCCGCTTAGTCGGCTCTTGGGCCGATGCTGCCCATTGATGTGCTTTATGACAGCTGAAATGCGTTTGGATTGCCCGGTTTATGAAACGGGCAACCCCAGTCACAGGTTGTTGCAGACGACTTACCCAATCATCAGGCTATCTTCGAATATAATGTCGTCAAAGTCGTTGACGCCCAACAGGCGGATGCTGTCGCGCCCGCCGTCAAGCTCGAGCTGCACGTAGAAATGCTTCTCTATCACGCGGTCGATGCTGCTCCCGCCCAAGTCAATCACATCCTCTGACGTGTCAAAGTCGAGTATCGTGGCGCTATTGCGGATATTGTCCTCTGCAAATTCCGCCGAGAACAGGAATGTATCCGAACCGGCGCCTCCCCAATATTTGTCCGACCGGCCCTCACCAGCAATCATGACGTCATCACCGGCGCCACCGTATACGAAATCCTGCCCCGCACCCCCATCAAGGGTATCGTTGCCGGCACCGCCAAAGATCCAGTCATTGCCTTCATCACCAAAGACCCGATCGTCGCCCGTTGCCGCATAGATGAGGTCATTGCCTTTGAGACCTGCGATTTCGTCGCGGCCAGCGGTTCCGGTCAGGAGGTCATTGCGGTTCGTGCCAGCGATCAGGTTGTACACCGGATCAAACTGGAAGCTAACGATCACCGGATCATGGTCCGAATTGCGGCTGGCACTGTCCCCGTCGAAAAGTTCCGGATCGCGCCCGAAATCAAGGTTGTAGTCCAGCGCGTCCGCTTCGTCGGAATTGATATGCCATTCAGTGATGCCCACCAGATCATCCGTCAACGCATCGTTTGCGAGCGCATAGTCCAGCGTGCCGATCTGGCCGTCGAAGACATATGAATACGCCTCACTCCCCAAGGCAAGTGCGGCAAGGTCGGTGAAACCGGCATCGGCCAGTGCTGTTACGGGATCCTCTTTGGCATAGGCGTTCAGGTCGCCCAGGATCAGAACGTTTTCAGATCCCTGTCCGGTGGGATCGCTGTTCAGCCAGTCCGCTAGAATATCTGCCGCTTCGGTCCGGGTGGCGTTGTTGTTGCCTTGTCCGTCACCCTGATCATTGTCGGCTTCCAACCCGGAAAGCGAGCCTTTGGACTTCAGGTGATTGACCGACACGGTAATGAGCTGACCGGTTGACACATCCTCGAATGTCTGGGCAATGGCGGGCCGGTTCAGATCGCGCCCTGCATTCAGCGGGTCGAGGAAATTGCGCCCCTCGAAGTTTTCCAGAATGGCCATGTCGCCGTGCAGCGCCACCTCCTCCAGCTTATAGATCAATCCGTTGGAAATTGCATCGCCGCCGATGAATTCCTGACCGGGATCGACAAAACCGTACACCTCCGATCCGAGGGCCGCGTTGACCCGCGTCACGATATCGAGGATGGCAAAGCTGTCTCCGGCAAAGTCATTCTCAAGTTCGACGAGACCCAGAATATCAGCATCCATCGCCACGATGGCGTTGACCAGCTTGGTTGCCTGGCGCTCGAATTCTTCGGGAGTGTTCGCGCCGCGCGGTTCCGAACCGTTGTCGGTCAGGGCCCCGGACGCATCTATCGTGGTGAAATAATTCAGTACATTCAGGCTGGCAACCGTGAAGTTGCCACCGGTGTCGTCAGGCTGCTCGGGACGCGCGTTGGTTTGGGTGTAGATACCCTCGGCGGAGTTGATCTTGAACGCATCAAAGCTGTAACCCAGTACACCTGTGAGGCTGCTCAGCGTATCACCCATGCGGAAACTGTCATCCGCCGTCAGCACGCCGTCGTTGCCGTCTATGATCTTGATGAGCTCCGGATTTTGCGAGCTTAGCCCGTCGTCCAGTTGCAGGTTTGATGCGGCCACTTCACGCAGATGCGCGTCATATCCTGCCGCATCCGGGGCATTGTCTTGGGTAAACTGTGCGACTTGCCCGGCAGCATTGACGTCATAGGTGCCAAAACGGTCCAGATTGAACATCTCGGTGATGGTCATGTCCTGTGCGATATTGACCAGCATGCCTTCGTATGCTTCGAGGTTCGCGGAATATTCGCCGTTGTCGTCGATCATCACTGTCGCCGTCGGGAAGATCACATCGACAGCGGTCGGCACGGTCTGATTGGTGTCGAGCACCTGAACAAACGTGGCGCTGATCTGTGTCTCGCCGTTATATTCTGTCACCGTACCGGTGATTTCGACCAGATCGCCGTAGTTGACATCGACCGCTGGATTGGACCCCTCAAAGATGAATATCCCTTCGGAGCTCAGATCATCGAAGTCATAGTCGATCTCTTCTTCCTGAATGTAAAAGCCGTTCAAATCACCCAGCGTGCCGAACGAGCCGTCCTGAAAATCGGCAGTCACAATCGCCTGAACCGTGACCGTCTGGCCCACCAGCAACGACTGGTCATCAACGCCGATCACGGCATCGTTCTGGGTGCCGCCATTGCCCTGGATCGTGCTGATCAGCGTGATTTCAGCGGGTGGCGGCGGAGTGACAATGACGTTCTCGGTACCGGGAGTCGCAGCTTGGGCGACAAACGCTCCGACGCCGTTTTCCACGCGCGCAAGGGCGTCGACCTCGGAATCGCCACCGCTTCTTTCGTCATATTGCGTGGTTTGTCCAAGGGCTTCCAACAGTTCCGTATCGTCGGGGTCAGCGGTGCCATACACAATTGCATCAACCAGGTTTTCGGTCGTGGGCGTAGTTGGCGCTGCGCCACTGTAAAGTGCGACCGCATCGGCACCGTTTTGCAGGCCGTTGGTGGTAAAGGCCACCAGATCTACATTCGCCACGTTGGCAGAGCCGACGACAAAGTATCCGTCGGCGTTCGTGCTCATCCCGTCCAGCGAGATGGTGTCATAGGCCGTATCGTTACTGCCATTGAACAACACAATCGACAGGCCATCTAGCGACGCATTGCCAACACCACCATCATAAATCTCGATGAATTCTGCGGAATCCGTACCATCCTGATCCGCGTCGATCTCGTTGATTACAAACTGCGGATTGACCGGCGGTTCCCCTTCGACGGTAAAGGTACCAATAGGAAATTGCGAAGCGGCTGTTTCGTTTGACGTCTCGTTGTCCAGCGCGTTCGGTCCTGAAAAAGTCCATTCCGACAAATCGAAGATCGGCGAGGCGACGGCGCCCGGATTGCGCGAGGCCCAGCCGTCCGTATGCTCCCAGGGCTGCCCCGTGCCGTCGACGTTGATATCCCCGAACAAATCGATGACCGCACCATTGCCATAAAGTTCGATCGCGTCGTCGCCGTTGATGTTGACGGCAGACGTCACATAGTCCGGCGTAATCCCGAGGTAGTTGAAAAATTCCACTGCCTCGCTGGCTACATAGATATATGTTCCCGCCAAGGCGGAGACTGCAGGAAAGGTGAATTCCTGACCGTCGGAACCGCCCCCGTTGTTGGCAGAACCCACGCCGAATACTGAAAGATCCGCTATGTCCTCCGTCACGAAAAGCTCGATACCTTTGGGCAGTCCACCGGGCAGCGGGCCGTCGATAAGTCCTGTGATGATCAAAGACATGGGGAATTCCTTTTTCAATGGGGGCTACAACAGCCGCGAAAAGCGATGCAGCAGTGCCGTCCGAAAGGGGCGCCACTGCTGCGTTCTGATGGATCTCAGACTAGTTAACGAAACTGGAATGTGAATTGGAAAATTCAACTATTTCGGGAAATTTTGGATGCCGCGGGGTCATCCGGCTTTGACTGCCCCATCAATCGTTGCCCGTATGATCACAACTTTTTGCATATCCGACGCGCCCTCATAGCGTCGCACCGGGTCACCGCGCCGCTAGGACGGCGGGCGTTTTTGCAGCGTCGTGATCATATGGTGGCAAATGGATTGGAGCTGGTGGATTTTGAACGTATCCGCATTGGCAGCAGTAACCGCTTTGTCGGGGTCTGGTCCTCTGGTTCCGGTGAAAGCCGGTTGTCGGTGCCGCGCGAGTTCCGACCGTTCTTTATCTTGGCACAAGATCAGTTCAACGACGGAGCTGTGCGCGGCCGTAGTTGTGCCCGACAGGCCTGTCCCCATCCCCGACCCGACCCCCGGTGGGCCAGACACATCGCAACTGCCCGATAATCCGCCGGGCATCGCCTTTTAGGTTCCGGTCACGACATATGATCTGCAGAGCAAATATATAGACTCTAAGACCTAAAATATGACCGACATGAAAGCCTAAATATACTACCAGCCAAAACCCTAAGGATTGAACGGGTGAGGGGTTATATCATGGCGACCGCAGCAAAGAAGTTGGCGCAATCCCTCGAAGTTCTGCATGGTCTGCAATCAAACGGCCGGATGCGTTAAGCGCCCAGAAAGCGGCACCGACGGGACAATGAAAGCACTGAAAACGGCTGGCTAACATCACTGGCCCTTCGGATGAGCTTCTGGTCCCCACATCCTGCCGGCAAGTCTTTTCTGCGCGCCCGATACATTCGAGGCGGCGTAGAGGCCTATTATTTTGTGGCTAACTGGTAAACGCGCGGACGACTGTGGCGTGAAACAAGGCATGTTTTCGTCGTTCAAGAAGCCGGCGTCACGATTTCGCCGGTTCCGGAAAACTTTCCACCAGTGGCACTTCCCGCAGGTTCAATGAGACGAGACAAGCGACAATAGCCAGACCCGAGGCGATCCAGAACACGG
>JBARUV010000040.1:0-2581 GCA_049645905.1 Sulfitobacter sp. | reverse complement strand
TTGCCGATAAGGATCACTTTGTTCACTGAGCCGGCCATGTTGCCCCCTTGATATTGTCAGTCTCTGATTTGCAAATCCGCATATCACGCCCTTGCGTGGCGTTAAAGCGCCCTCAGCATGTCGCAGCTCTGGTTAAATAAACCTTGCCGTCTCACCAGCGCCGTTGCTTTTCCCAGATGGGTCTGGTTGCGTCACATCTTCTACCTCTTTGGAAGCGCGAGGGCTGGCACTTTTTTGTCAAATGGATATAGTGACCCGGATCAGTGTGTTGGGAGCGTCGGACAGGATGCGTAAGTCTATGGTTCTGGGGGTCGCTCTTTGCGCGGCCTCGTCGCTTGTTTCAGGGTCGGCCACGGCTGATATTTTTTCATCTAAAAACCGCCGGTCTCTTTTCAAGAGCCAGAAAAGCGTACTCGATAATCGTGCGTCCAAACAATATTCCGCGTCTGTGCGGCTAAAGCCGGCGACGGTTATCACCCCGACCAAATGGGACACCGCAGGATCCCCGAAATATCGCGGGCGGTATAAGGGTGTTTATCTCGGCATGGCCAAGACGGCCGCGCAGAAACATGGCGTTCCCGTCGATCTGTTCTTGCGTCTTGTGCAACAGGAGAGCGGGTGGAACCCCAAGGCAGTCAGCCACGCAGGGGCCATGGGTCTGGCGCAGCTTATGCCGCAGACTGCAGTCAGATTGCGGGTCGATCCGCAAGATCCCGCGCAGAACCTCGAAGGGGGTGCGCGATACCTGGCCCAGCAATATCGTACCTTTGGAACATGGCGTCTCGCGCTTGCGGCCTATAATGCCGGTCCCGGCGCCGTCAAGAAATATGGCGGGGTGCCACCCTACGCCGAAACCCGGAATTACGTCAAAGTCATTCACGGCAGTTAAGCGGCTGGTTTCCGTTCGCGAAACTCTGGATCGGCGGATTTCCGCAGCCAGGTACACGCACCTAATGAACCGCCCAGGGAACCTAAAAGCACTCATATCGGTTGTCTGATCAGAGCGCCAACCACGGGATCTGTCCCGGGGAGCGCAATGTAAAGACAAGGATATAACCATGCTTACCATGATCAAAAATACTGCTCTGGCCGCAAGTGTCAGTCTAATTGCCCTCAGCAGCGCCTCCGCTCAGGAAGAAGTTCGCGTGTCGAAAATCGACGTCGAAGCGTCGATGTCTGCGGCGCAGGACGGCAACGCGATGGACTACTATCCGGAAATCGTGTCCGACATCCGGACCGCAATCTCGGAACGAGTTCCGACCAGCGACGATGCGGCCGACCCCGAAATTCGCGTCGACATCCGTAAGGTGTCGCTCGACGGGGCTTCTGTGCTGCCGGAAAGCCGCGAATTCAACGAACTGGAAGGCGTTGTGAATATCACAAGCCAAAGTGGCGATACCGGCGCCTTGAGTTTTCCGATCATGCTCGCCGCCTATTCCCCCGATCATACTCTGCCTGAAGGATACATCGCCGTACCGCCCTCAGAGACCGATTTCTATGTCGCGTTGGTCAATGCCTTTGCTGATCGTGTGGCCGAGGGTCTGGGTGATGTGAACACAGCCGGGGATCCTATCAGCAGGTAAGACGACGGCGCGCCAGCGTTCAGAAGACAGGACTGAAGATAATCGAGGGCGCGCACCTGCTAAAGGTGCGCGCCTTTATCATTGCGCCGCCACCGCAACTTCGATGACAGGCTCCATTTCGTCGAACTTGTCCTGGGACAGGTGGCATTTGATCTGGTGCCCCTCGGCCATGGTGCGCTGGGGCGGCACCTCAATTTCGCACAGATTTCCCGGCACCTGTGATTTCCAGTTGCACCGCGTCTGGAACGGGCAACCGGAGGGCGGGTTCATGGCAGACGGGATATCTCCCTCAAGGACGATGTGCTTTTTCTTGACGCTGGTATCCGCAATCGGCACCGCTGACAGCAGTGCCTCGGTATAGGGGTGATAGGGCGGGGCAAACACCTGATCCGTGGTGCCCAATTCGACCACATGGCCCAGGTACATCACCATCACTCTATCGCTGAGATAGCGCACGATCGACAGGTCATGGCTGATAAAGAGCAGTGTCGTTTTTTGTTCGCGCTGGATTTCCATCAGCAGATCGGTCACTGCCGCCTGCACGGACACATCAAGTGCAGAGACGGGTTCATCCGCAACCACAATGCGCGCATCCCCGGCAAAGGCGCGCGCAATGCCGACACGCTGTTTCTGGCCGCCGGACAGTTGCCGCGGCATCCGTGTGGCAAATTCACGCGGCAGTTTCACCAGATCGAGCAATTCGAGCATGCGGGTCTTACGCTCGCTCTCGTTCTTGCCGATCTTGAAAATCTCCAATGCGCGGATGATCTGGCGACCCACGGTCATGGAGGGGTTGAGCGTATCAAACGGATTCTGGAAGACCATCTGGATGTCGGCCACGTTTTGCGTTGTACGGTTTTCGATGGGCACATTGCCAATTTCCTGATTGTCGAGCGTGATGGACCCTTCGGTGGCCGTTTCCAACCCCATCAAAACTTTGGCGAAGGTGGATTTGCCGCAACCTGATTCCCCGACAATCGCCAGTGTCTCGGATTCGC
>JBARUV010000039.1:0-16906 GCA_049645905.1 Sulfitobacter sp. | reverse complement strand
TAATCTCGCGGTGCACGATCCCGCCAAAATGGCTCAAGTCCGGTTCCACCTTGATGCTGATTCCGTGAAAGCTGACCCCATTTGCGCAAGCGGAGCCGGATGGCAGCAATGTTATCTTCGCTTTGGTCCCCCCTAGGTCCGGCCGAGTCTCTTGTCTTCCTCGATGAGAGGATTAGCACGGTTTGACGCTGGACCGTAGCCACCGCCGCCGGGGGTTCTTACCCGCACCCTGTCGCCGGCCTGCAGGGCGATGTCCTGTTCCTTGGAAAGATGTTCGGGAATGTATTTGACGCCACCGCGCCAAATCTCGACCTCGTTCATCGCGCCGTCTTCGCCGCCCAGCGCGCCTTGCGGGCCAAAACGGCCGTGGTCCATGACGAAACTGGCCCGTGCGTTTCCGCGACGCAGTTCAACTTCATACTCAAGACCAAGGCCACCGCGCTGTTGCCCCGCCCCGCCGGACCCTTCGCGCAGCGCATAGCGGTGGTAGAGCACGGGAAAATTTTGCTCCATGATCTCGACGGGGGGCGCTTTGGATATGCCGATAGTGGAGCACCCGTTCGCCAGACCGTCGTGGTACGCATTGCCGCCATAGCCGCCCCCGGACAGCTGGTACATCACGAAATCACGCCCAGTTTCTGGGTCATGGCCGCCAAGCGCAAAGTTGCCACTGGTGCCTGCGGGGGCTGCCGTGACGCGGTGCGGAAGGGCCTCGACGAGGGCTGCGAAAACCGCCTCCGCAATGCGTTGGCTGACTTCGGCCGCACAGCCGGAGACCGGGCGTGGATACTGCGCATCCAGAAATGTGCCGGTCGGCCGCAAGACATCAAGCGGCGCAAAGGCCCCCGCGCTGATCGGCACTTCGGGAAAGATGTGGCGCATCGCGAGGTAGACCGACGAGAGCGTCGTTGCCAGAACAGAGTTCATCGGCCCCATGCACGGCGGGCTGCTCCGCGAAAAGTCGAACGTCAGGTGGCCCGTGGTTTTGGTGATCTTGAGATTGATCGCCAAGGGTTCATTCACCACGCCGTCGCTGTCAATCCAAGCGGTGGAACTGTATTCGCCGTCGGGAATTTCGTCGATCAACGTCTGCATCTGGCTGTCCGCGCGCACGCGAAGTTCTTCAATCGCGGTGCGCACGACATCATCGCCGTAGCGGTCCAACAGGGCATTCAATCGCTCTTCGCCGACCATCAGGGCCGCCGCCTGTGCTTTGACATCGCCGATCCGCTGATCCGCGACCCGGATGTTGGAGCAGATGATCGCGTAGATCTCAGTGTCCATCACGCCTTCTTTGAACAATCGAACGGGCGGCAGGCGCAGCCCTTCCTGCTCCACCGATGTGGCAGAGGCAGAAAACCCGCCGGGCACAGCGCCGCCGGTATCGGGCCAGTGACCGGTGTTGGACAGCCAGCAGAAGATTTCGCCGTCACGGTAGAAGGGGCGGGCAAAGCGGACATCCATCAGGTGCGTGCCACCCAGATACGGGTCGTTCACAATGTAGATGTCATCCGGCTTGGGCGGCGACACGGTGCCCGCCGCGATCATCTCGATCAAGGTGCGGGTCGAATATTGCATAGTGCCGACAAACACCGGCAAACCGCCCGCGCCTTGCGCGATCAGCGCCCCGTCTTCGGCTGCATAGATGCCATCTGATCTGTCATTTGCCTCCGCTATGACCGGCGAGAACGCGGCGCGTGAAAAGCTAAGGTCCATCTCGTCGCAGACCTGTTGCAGCCCGGCCTGAATGACGGAGAGGGTAATCGGATCAATGCTCATGATGCTGCCCCTATGTGAACCGTCAAGTTGCCATCGACGCCGCCCACAACGCGGTCGCCGGGGGGGATCAGGATGGTGCAATCAAACTGTTCGATGACGGCAGGACCATCGAGCTGCACATCTTCGGGCAGATGATCGCGCCAGTAGACCGGAGTATCGTGCGGCGTACCGTCGAAGTACACGCTGCAACGGGATGTAGGGGTGGCCGTTTCCTGCCGTCCGGCGGGGTCGATCAAGTGCGACAGGTCCACCGGGTCGCACAGCCCGATGACGGAACATCCTACATTGACGATCCGCGCACGTATTTCGGGCAGCTCAACCTTGAAACGGTTCCAATAGACAGCTTCGAACCTTGCGCGCAGCACTTGGGATGTGGGCGTGGCATCGTCGAGATGAACCCGCACAACATGGCTTTGGCCGACGAATTGCATATCGACGCTAAATTCGGTCCGGACGTCGCGCACCGTGACAGCCTCGCGGTTCAGGGCCTCGTGTCCCGCCGCCAACTGCCCGGCAAAGACATCATGCACCATCTGCACATCAACGGCATCGAGCGGCTGGTTGATCGTTTGCACGTAGTCGTGGCGCAGGTCGGCAACGGCGCAACCAAGCGCGTTGGTGATACCCGGTCGCGCCGGGATCAAAACCCGCGGCACGCCCAGTTCACGCGCCAGAGCTGCCGCATGAAGCGGTCCGGCACCACCGAAGGCAAAGAGCGCAAAATCACGCGGGTCCGCCCCGAGCGAGAGCGAGACCATGCGGATGGCACCCGCCATCTTGGCGTTGGCGACACGGATCACGGCCTCTGCCGCGCCGTATGCGTCTACACCGAGCGGGGTGCCAAGGCTGCGTTGGAAAACATCTGCGATATCGTCTGTGCTGACGCCGCCCGCGACAGCATTCAGCTTGTCTGGGTTCAGCCGGCCAAGCAGCATATTCGCATCAGAAATCGTCGGCTGGGTGCCGCCTTTGCCGTAACAGATAGGACCGGGATCGGCGCCTGCGCTGTGGGGGCCGACCTCAAGCAGCCCGGCGGGGTTGACCCGCGCAATGGAACCGCCGCCAGCCCCCACCGTGCGCACATCGACCATCGGTACGTGGATCGGCATGGCATATTCCACCTCGATCTCGTTTGAGACAGGCGGCGTGCCGTTCAGGATCAATGCGACGTCGGTGGAAGTGCCGCCCATGTCATATGTCAGCAGATTGTTTTCGCCGGCACGGCGGCCCGTGTAAGCGGCGGCCATCACGCCGGACGCGGGGCCGGACATCACGGTTTTCGCCGCCTCGCGCGCAACCAGTCTGGACGACACCATGCCGCCATTGCCGTTCATCACAAGCACATCGCCTGCGTAGCCTTTTGCGGCCAGTTCATTGCGCAACCGGGTCACATAGCGCTCCAGCAGGGGTTGCACCGAGGCATTTACCGCAGCCGTCACCCCGCGCTCGAACTCGCGGGTCTCGGACAGCAGGCTGTGGCCGGTGGTGATATAGGCGTTGGGCCACGCTTCTGCCGCGATCTCGGCGGCGCGTCGTTCGTGGTCGGGATTTGCGTAGGCATGTAGGAAGTGTATGACCAACGCCTCGCAGCCCGCGTCAAGCAAACGTGACACTGCGTTGCGCACCGCCTGTTCGTCCAGAGGCGTCAACACGTTGCCTCCGGCGTCCATCCGCTCGGGCACTTCCAACCGCAAGTCACGCGGGATGATCGGAGTGAATTGACCTGTCATGCCGTAGGCTTGCGGGCGGGTCCGTCGGCCAAGCTCCAGAATGTCGCGAAAGCCGTTTGTTGTGATCAGGCCCGTGCGCGACAGTTTGCGTTCCAGCACCGCATTTGTCGTTGTTGTCGTGCCGTGCACGATCAGATCGATGCTCGACAGGTCAATGGCCGCTTCCGCGACTGCGGCCAAAACCCCAAACGCCTGATTGTTCAAAGTGGTCGGCGTCTTGGCGATCCGCATCTTGCCGGTATCGCCGTCGATCATGACAAGGTCGGTGAAGGTCCCGCCCACATCAACGCCGATTATGCCGCCTCGCGTTTCCGCCATCTTGTCGCCTTGCGTAAATTTGCTTGTATGCAAGTAATCTCCATGCGGCACATTTAGTCAACCTCAATGACTGTCGTCGCCATGACGGGGCCATCGGCACCCATGTAGGGGCGGTGATCATTTGTGTTGAGCACGATGCGAATGTCGTGCGACCCCGCCGGAAGTTCGCCAACCAGATAGTCCGGCCCATAGACGCGCCCCAACTTCATTCCGCCTGCATAGATATGAGCATGTCCGGTGCCCGCTTCGTGGGGCGCGCCGACTTTCTCTTCGGAGAACTCGAAGTTCTCGGTGGTGATTGCGATCCGCCAGCCGTCGCCTTGGGGGGAGGCCGCGAGTAATACTGTCGGTGCGGGCATGTCTATATCTGTCGCTCGCATTTCGCTGCCCATTGCCATGCCCGCGTGGTCTTGCATTGCGGGTTCCGACATCCGCGCCTTCAGCTGCACGTTCCCCGCATTTGCAAAGGTCAGCGTGACGGGCAAAAGCACCCCGATCTCAAATGCCACCTCGCCAGAGGGTATCAGAATATGCGCGGCGTCAGAGGCCAGCGCGGAGCGGCCAACCTGTATTGGCAGATCGTCAGTCCCAAAGGCCTTGTGGAGTGTCACAGCCCCCGCACTGCTGCTGGCCGAGATCAGGCGATCGGGGCTGCCCTGATTGTTAACGGTAAGGAAAATGCCGATGCGGCCATCCTTCATAGGGCTGGCGATAGCGTCCTCGATAAGAATATTCGACGGTGTGCTGGACGCGAGCCAGAACCATGCGAGGACTGCGACACCGAGTGCGCCAAGAAGAATAAAAGCCGCTTTCAAATCCTGTCCTCCAACGCCAAACTGTTGTGATGAAGCTGCGGGATTTCCTCATTTGCGTCAACCTGATGTCTCTGGTTCCGGGGGCGGCGCACGCGCATGTGTCCGAGCAAGGCTTCGTTTTGCTGTTGCCGACCGGTGCCTATACTGCCGCAGGTGTGGCCGCTGTTGCGCTCACTGTTCTGGCGCTGTTTGTGCTCCCCGCGAGCATGGTACACAGGGCGTTTCGCGCAAAACCGCTGCCGTCTCGCGATTTGGCCCCCGCGCAAACCGTCACCAGCTTGCTCTCCCTTTTTGGTGTGGCCTTTGCGGTTTATATCGGCCTGACGGGCCCCCGGGATCCGCTCTCGAATATTATGCCACTGGGATTCTGGACAATCGGCTGGATTGCACTTGTCAGCCTGTCTGGCCTGCTGGGAAATCTGTGGGCGTGGATCAACCCGTGGAGCGGCCTTTATCGGTTGATCGGGCCGATCAAGCCGAGCGTGACATTGCCAAGCTGGCTTGGGGTATGGCCCGCGACCCTGATGCTGGTTGGCTTTGCGGCCTTTCTTCTGGCTGACATTGCCCCCGATGATCCGGCGCGCTTGGCACGTTTTGTGGCGCTCTATTGGCTTGTGACATTCGCTGGTCTGATCCTGTGCGGCCCCAAATGGCTGACGCATTGCGAGCTTGGCCATGCAATTTTTGCGGCCTATGCCAGCCTTGGGCCGGTTCGGCTGGGGCAAAACGCGGGGATCGGTGGGCCGGGGTGGCAGGTGGTCGCAGACAAACCTGCCCGTGCGGCAGGCGTGTTTGCGCTAATGCTGCTCGCCGTCGGCAGCTTTGACGGTCTGAACGAAACCTACTGGTGGCTGGGTAAAATCGGGGTGAATCCGTTGGAATTTCCCGGACGCTCTGCCGTTGTGGGGCAAACGCTGGTGGGATTGGGCATTGCGATCATTTGCCTTTTTGCGGTTTTTGCACTGACGGTCTGGCTTGGCCTTTGGATCAGCAAAGAGGCTGTGCGGGTCCGCGATGCATTTGGTCTGCTCGCCTTGTGCGTTTTGCCAATCGCGCTGGTCTATCATGTGGCGCATTACCTGACGAGTTTTATGGTCTCGGTCCAATACACGGTAGCGGCGCTCAGTGATCCGTTTGCTGTCGGGGCGGACTGGTTGGGGATTGAGCCGTTTCGCGTTACGACGGGGTTTTTCAACAGCATCGACACCGTGCGGGTGATCTGGATGACGCAAGCGGGGCTTGTGGTGGCGGGGCATGTCTGGTCGGTCTTGTTGTCGCACCGCATCGCCATGACGCTGTTCGCCAATCAGCGGCGCGCGGCACTGGCAACCTTACCGCTTTCAGTGTTCATGATTTGCTATACTTTGCTTGGTCTATGGCTTCTAGCGGCGCCAAAAGGAGCATAACTGTAAAACCGCTCAGAATTTTCTGGACAAATTGCATGTATGCAAACAACATTTGAGAATAATACGACGGAGATCGGAAAGATCCCGCCAACTGGGAGAATTGTGATGACCAAGAAATTGATGACCAACCGCCGGACTTTGCTGCAAGGTGCAGCCGCTGGTGGATTGCTCGCGGCCTCGCCGCTGATGAGCCGCTTTGCCAGCGCACAATCATCTGCGCCGATCAAAATCGGCTTCCAGCAGCATTCGACGGGCATTGGCGCCGCCTATGGCCGCTGGTATGGCCGCACAACTGAAGCAGCCGTGAAAATGATCAATGATGGCGGCGGCATCAATGGCCGCCCCGTGGAAATTATTTCCGAAGATGACGGCACCGACCCCAAGCGCGGGGCCGAAGTGGTCGAGAAGTTCGCCAACCAACACGGCTGTGACGTGGCCTTTGGCACGCTGTTCAGCCATGTGGTGATCGGCTCCGCCCCGGCGGCGGGTGAGCAGAAAATCCCTTATTTTGTGGTCTCCGAAGGTCACCATGTCGCATCGGGCGGGTTGAACCGCTACACCCTGCAGCCGGGCATCACCGACGTGAAGAGCCAGGTGCAGGCGATGGCGCCGTTCATCAGCGAGAATCTTGGCAAGAAGGTCACGATGATCTTCCCGGACTTCGCATTTGGCCATGATCACCGCGACTATTTCACCGCCGCTATCGAAGCCCAGGGCGGCGAAGTGCTGGAACATATCGCAATTCCACCCACAGAGACGTCCTTTACAAAATATTTCCCGAAAATTCCACGGGACACGGAAGTCATCTATCATGTCATGGTGGGGCCTGCGGTTCTGACATTCGTCAAAGAGCTGGGCGAGTTTTTTGGTCCATCAGCGCCAGCGTTGTTCGGCTTCATCGACTCGCTCGAAGCGGTCGATCTGGCGTCTCCGGGGCTGGAATTCCTCGAAGGTACCTACTTCTGGGAGGGCAATCCGCGCTACGCGCAGGCCGATCAGACCAGCCATGACAAAATGTTCCGCGCCGCTGTTGGCGTTGATGAAAACGGCGCATCCGTGTCGGATTCGAAAGACGTGTCGACTTACGCCCACATGTTTGGCTGTTGGGAGACCCTGCAAGTCATCAAGGCGGGCATGGAGGCCTCCGGCTATGAGACTGCCGCCGACCGCCAGAAGCTGATCGAGGCCATCGAGGCCATGACCGACATGCCGGAAAGCGATGCACATCCGCAGGGCCCAAAGGTTTTCAATGGCAAGACGCATCAGGTCTTCGGGGTGCAATACATCTCGAAGGTCGAGGGCGGCAAGCTGGTCAAAGTGCACACCACCTCTATCGAGGACACGCTGTACGAAGACGAAACCGACTATACTGCGATGTCGTTCTGATCAGGGACACGGGCCGGAGCAGACGTTGCACCGGCCCACAATAGCCGTCTCATGGAATTTGGACCTCATCTTTTACTTGCGACTCTGGAGGGCGCGGTTGGCGCGGCCGTGCTCGCGCTTACCGCGCTTGGGCTGTCGCTGGTCTTTGGCGTGATGCGCGTTGTGAACGTGGCGCACGGCGAATTCTTCATGCTGGGTGCGATCATTGCCTGGTATGTCGCCACATCAATCGCCGGCCACCCCGCGCTCGGCTTCGTTGCCGCGCTGGTGATTGCGCCCGTAATTGCAGGATTGGTGGCCGCGCTGGTGGACCGGTTGATCCTTAAACCGGTGGAATACGATCCCGAGGCGACCATCGTCGGCACCATCGGGGTGCTCTACATTCTGCAGCAAACCGCCCTGATGACTTATGGCCCCGAGGCCCGCCCCGTCGAAGCACCGTTCAGCCACCGGATCGCCTTGCCGTGGTTCGAGTGGGGCGAAAACGGGTTTACGATGTTCTATCCGTGGGGGCTGAGCACCAACAGCTACAAGCTGTTCGTGATCGTGGCCGCTATCGCGATCCTCTGTGCGTTCTGGCTGGTCATGTCGCGTACCAAGCTGGGGCTGATCATGCGGGCCACCCAGCTCGACCGCGAGACAGCACTGGCCTTCGGTATCCCCGTGCAACGGGTCTATTCTATTGTATTCGGCCTCGGGGCAGGGCTGGCGGCCTTGGCGGCCGTGCTGATTGTCCCGATCCAGCAAGCCCATTATCTGATGGGCCATGATCCGCTTTTGCTGAGCTTTATCGTGGTGATCATTGGCGGGCTGGGATCCATTCGCGGCACTGTGGTCGCTGCCCTTCTGATCGGGATGTCCGATGGCATCATCTCTGTCTTCCTCAGCCCGACGTTGTCCAAAATAATTGCGACACTGCTTGTCGCGCTGGTTCTCGTGTTTCGCCCGCAAGGTCTGTACGGAAAGAAACCGGCATGACCGCAGGCCAACGCTCCCTTGCCTTGCATCTGGGGCTTATTGCAGCCCTGCTGGGGCTGGGTTTCCTGCTGCCGACCTATCATCAGGGCAATCTGGCCCGCATTATGGTGCTTGCGACCTACGCCATCGGCTACAACGTCCTGTTTGGCTACACTGGCCTGCTCAGTCTTGGCCATGCGATGTTTTTCGGGGCGGGCATGTACGGCTTGGGCCTCGCGATGCAGCACGGCGGTCTGCCCGTGGCGCCTGCGTTTTTGGTCGCACTGGTTGCGGCAGGGGTCTTGTCGGCGGTGGTTGGCATCCTGGCGCTGCGCACCATCGGGGTGGCGTTCATGATCGTGACGTTGATGTTTGCGCAGACCTGCTATCTCACTGTCCTGTACTTGGGAGAATGGACGCGCGGCGATGAAGGTTTCGTTATCGCGCAGGGCATGCGGCAGTTAGCTGGGATCGACCTCACAGCCCCGATGGCGCGCTATATCGTGGCCTGGTGTCTCTTTACCGTCGCGTTGCTGGTCACGGCGCGGATGATGCAGATGTCCTTTGGCGCCGCGCTGATCGGTATCCGCGAAAACGAAGAGCGGACGCGGATGCTTGGCTATGACGTGTTCCGGCACAAGCTGGTGGCGGTGATTATTTCCGGCATGATTTCAGGGGCTGCCGGCGCGACCTATGCGCTTCTTTTCGGCTATGTCGGCGCCACCTTTACAACCGTACAATACTCCATCTTTCCGCTGCTTTGGGTGTTGCTGGGCGGGGCGGGTACCACAATCGGGCCGTTCATCGGCGTTTTGTTCATGTTTTACCTGATCGACTACGCGAGCGGTGTGACCAACGCCTATATGCTCGTTGCGGGCCTCGTGCTGGTGCTGCTGACATTGTTCGCGCGCGCCGGGTTCGTGGGAGAGATTCGCAAACGCTGGCTGCCGTGGTTGCCATGATACTTCTGGAAACCAAACAGCTGACGCGGATCTATGGCGGGCTTACAGCGGTTGATACCGTAGATTTTGCGCTCCCGCAGGGGCAAGTGCATGCGTTGATCGGCCCAAACGGCGCGGGCAAAAGCACCTTTGTCGGCATGGTGTCGGGCCGCATCCCGGCCAGCAGCGGCGAGGTGTGGTTTGACGGCCAGAACATCACCGCACTTGCGGCCCATGCACGAATCCGGCGGGGCATGGCCTATACGTTTCAGATCACGGCTGTCTATGCAGGTTTGAGCCTCGTGGACAATATCGCGCTGGCGCTGCGGCGCCGTGACCGCGCACAGGCGCTTGCGGTCCTGGACCGTGTGGGGCTAGCGGACCGTGCGGACCGGATGACGGGTGATTTGTCTTATGGACATCAGCGTCTGCTGGAAATCGCCATGGGCATCGCCCAAAAGCCGCGCCTGTTGATTCTTGACGAGCCGACACAAGGGTTGGCCGAAAGCGAGATTGCCGGTTTCAACGCTCTGATAAAAGAGCTTGCCGGTGACACAACAATTCTGCTGATCGAACACAATATGAATGTGGTCATGTCGCTGGCGGACCGGATAACCGTACTTGAAACCGGATGCATACTTGCCACCGGAACGCCCGACGAGATACGCGCAAACAAACAGGTGCAAGACGCCTATTTGGGGTCCGGATGACACTGAAACTAGACCGCATCAGTACCGGCTACGGACCCATTCAGGTTTTGTACGACCTGTCTATCGAGGTGAATGCCGGAGAGGTCCTTTGTCTGATGGGCCGCAATGGTGCGGGCAAGACAACGACCATGAAGGCCATCATGGGCCTGTTGCCGCTGTACGCGGGCGAGATCACCCTTGGCGGCGAGACCATCAGCGCCTTGCCCCCTCACGAGGTTCCGCGTCACGGCGTCGGGTACATCCCGCAAGGCCGTAGGCTCTTTACGGAACTGACCGTGGACGAAAATATCCAGATCGGCCTGATGGCGGGCAACAAAGGCCATGACACGCGCGACCGTGTGCTCGACATGTTTCCGCGGCTACGGGAGCGGCTGACCCAGAGGGCCGAAACCCTGTCAGGCGGAGAGCAACAGATGCTCGCAACGGCCCGTGCGTTATGTCTGGAACCCAAGGTGCTGCTGCTGGACGAGCCGACCGAAGGGCTGCAACCCTCGATGATCCAACTGATCCGCGACACTGTGAATATCATGCGTGATCAAGGCGTTGCGATCATTCTTGTCGAGCAGAGGATCGAGGCCGTTCTGTCCATTGCGGACCGTGTGGCCTTTATCGAAAACGGCCATGGCCGCGAGATTGTCGACACCCAGCACCTGCGCGATGATCCGGCCTTGCTGCAAAAATATGTGGGCGTCTGAGCTGCTAGATCAATTTGGTCAGCAGTGCTTCGAGGGTTTTGGTTTCATCGGCTGTCAGCGGCGCAACCGTTTCTTGCCGCGCGGCAAGGGCCTGATGCTGGGCGCGCTCGAACGTCTCTTTGCCGAGGTCGGTCAGTTGGACCATGCGCAGACGCTGATCTGACAAATCCGCGTGGGACGCGACCAATTCTTTGCCCCTTAGCCGCTCGACCACGCCTTTGATCGTTGCGGAATCCATCGCTGTCAGCCGCCCCAGCTTGTTTTGCGACAACGTGCCGCTTTCATAAAGCCGTGCGAGCGCTGCAAACTGCGTCGGCGTCAGGCCCTCGACATGCTTTGCGAATATCGCCAGATGCCGCTGATTGGCGCGGCGCAGGTTGTAGCCCACTTGCGTGGACAGCTGATAGGCTTTTGCTTCAAGAGTTTTGTCAGTCATATTGAAATTATTGACACCTCGCACCGGCTACCGCAACATCTGCTTGTACACTAACAAATCTGCAGGCCCATGACCGACGTTGTTCCCTACCTTCGCCCTGTCGTTCTTGAAGACGCGCTTGACGCCCTTGCGGCAGGGGCGTGGCGTATTGCGGCAGGCTGCACGGACCTGTTTCCGGCGACGGAGCGCAAGGCGTTGCAAGGCGCAATTCTGGATATCACCCGCATCGAAAATTTGCGCGGTATCAGCAGGACGGAAGATGGAATTCGTATCGGGGCCGCCACGACGTGGACCGATCTGATCCGCGCTGATCTGCCCCCTGCGTGCACCGGCCTGCAACTTGCAGCCCGCGAGGTCGGAGCCTCGCAAATCCAGAACCGTGGCACGATTGCCGGAAACCTGTGCAATGCCTCTCCCGCCGCTGACGGGGTGCCGCCGCTTTTGACGTTGGACGCGGTGGTCGAAATCCGCTCCGCAACGTCCACCCGTCACGTGCCGTTGCAAGAGTTCATCACGGGCCCACGGCAGACGGCCCTTTCCCCTTCGGAGATGGTCACATCCGTGCTGCTCCCCGAAACCGCACTGGCCGGAAAAGGGCATTTCGTGAAGCTGGGTGCGCGCGCCTATCTGGTGATTTCCATCTCGATGACGGCGGCCCGCCTTGTGGTAGAGGACGGCGTTGTGACGCAGGCCGCCTTATCCATCGGTTCTTGCGGACCGGTTGCAACCCGCTTGCCAGAGGTCGAAGCGCTGATGATCGGCAAGCCAATCGACACGGGTCTCATTTCGGATGCGATGGTGGCCGCAGCGATCAATCCGATTGCCGATATGCGCGCGGATGCCGCCTACCGCGCCACCAGTGCTGCAGAACTCTTGCGCCGCACCGTAGAGGTGCTCGCCTTTGACACAGAGGCCCAGTCATGAACAAGATCACACTGACCATTGCGGGCCAAACCCATCAGGTTGAAACCCACCCGGGGCGCCGTCTGTCCGAGGTTTTGCGCGATGACTTGAACCTCAAGAGCGTGAAAATCGGCTGCGATGCGGGCGATTGCGGGGCCTGCACTGTCCTGATTGACGGCGCACAGCACTGCGCATGTCTGGTGCCCGCCGGACAGGCCGATCACTGTGTCGTCGAGACGCTGGAAACCTCCGAGCCGGAGTTGGCCAAACGCTTGCAAAACAGCTTTCTGGACCATGGGGCAGCGCAATGCGGTATTTGCACGCCCGGCATGATGATGGCCGCGATGGAGCTTCTGCGCGAGACGCCGTCTCCGAACGAGGCACAAGTCGAAGACGCTCTTGGCGGAGTTTTGTGCCGCTGCACGGGGTACCGCAAAATCATCTCTGCGGTGATGACTGCCAACGGCACAGCGTCCGTTTGCCTGCCCCCCAAACCAGGTGGCGCTGTGGGCCAGTCGATCCGGCGGTTGGACGGGCAGCCAAAGGTCGACGGTACAGAGGTTTTTGGCGCGGATTTCATCCCGGAAGACACGCTACTTGTCCGGGCCATCCGGTCGCCGCATTATCACGCGGATTTTGCGTTCGGTGACCTTGATGCATGGGCCGGCGCGCACACCGCTGTTACCTGCGTAATCACTGCAGCTGATATCAAGGGCATAAATTGCTACGGCGTGATCGCCCCGCTTGCCGATCAACCGGCGCTGGCGCAGACATCAACCCGGTATCGCGGGGAGCCTGTTGCACTGGTCGTAGGCGAGGCCCAAAGTCTGGAAACCTTTGATCTCGCGGATTTTCCGGTCTCCTGGACACCGCGCCTCCACAGCCTTACCCAAGCGCAGGGAGCCGCGCCCGACGCGGCCCGGCTGCACGATCACCGGCCCGAGAACACGCTGATCCGCGGCAATGTCGTCAGCGGTGAAGCGGAGGTTGCGATGGCGCAGGCCACCCATGTCGCGCGCGGTACGTTCGAGACGTCCTATGTCGAGCATGCCTATATCGAACCCGAAGCGGGCGTTGCGTGGATGGAAGGCGAGGTGTTGTGTATCCAGGTCTGTACGCAGGCGCCGGTCATGGATCAGGAGGACACGGCCAAGGTTCTTGGCCTGCGACTGGATCGTGTGCGGATCATCCCTTCGGCTGCCGGGGGCGGCTTTGGCGCAAAGCTGGATGTGACGTTGCAGCCGCTTCTGGGGCTGGCGGTTCTGAAAACGGGGCGACCCTGCCGCATGGTTTTCACGCGACAGGAATCGATGCAGGCCAGCACCAAACGCCACCCCGGCACGATGGAGGCAACCATAGGGGCAGACGCCAACGGCCGAGTCACAGCGATGACCTTCCACGGTGATTTCAACACCGGCGCATACGCCAGCTGGGGTCCGACAGTGGCCACCCGCGTGCCTCTGCATGCCTCGGGCCCCTATCTGACGCCAAACTACCGCGCAACCAGCCGCGCTGTGCATACCAACGGGCCAACGTCTGGCGCATTTCGCGGGTTTGGCGTGCCGCAGGCCGCGATCACCCAAGAAAGCCTTTATGACGATCTGGCCGCCAAATGCGGGATCGACAGGCTGGCCTTTCGGCGGCTGAACGCCCTGCGCGACGGCGACACGACGCCCAGCGGTCAAACGCTGCAGGCGGTTGGCCTTGTGGAGTGTCTGGATGCGCTAGAACCGCATTGGGTCAGCTATCAGGCCGAAATTGCGGCTTTCAACGCCACATCTAGCCGCAGCAAGCGGGGCATCGGTATCGCCTCATGCTGGTACGGATGCGGGAACACCGCCTTGCCGAACCCGTCGACGGTCCGTTTCGGGATCACGCCGGAAGGCAAGCTGACCTTGCATCAGGGAGCCACGGATATCGGGCAAGGGTCCAATACTGTGATTGCTCAGATCGCGGCAGATGCGCTCGGTGTCGCTGTCGAAGAGATCAACCTGCTTGGCCCGGACACCGCGCTCACGCCCGATTGCGGCAAAACCTCCGCGTCGCGGCAGACGTTCATCACCGGACGGGCGGCAGAGGCATCAGGCCGCGCGCTGCGCGCCGCCATCCTGCGGCTGACCAATCTGGCCGATGCGGACAGCATCACGCTCGAAGGCGGCAAGCTGAGCGTGACCCATGATCAAAAGCGCCATGACATCGCGTTGCGTGATCTGCCGGTAGATAACCACGGCTATGTGCTCTGCGCCGAGGAAACCTATGACCCGCCGACAACAACGCTGGATGAAAACGGGCAGGGCACGCCCTACGCGGTTTACGGTTACGGGGCGCAAATGGCAGAGGTCGAGGTTGACCTGACGCTCGGCACCACAAAGGTGCTGCGGATGGTTGCTGCCCATGACGTGGGCCGCGCAATCAACCCCTTGCTTGCCGAAGGCCAGATTGAAGGCGGGATTGCGCAGGGTCTGGGGCTTGCCCTGATGGAAGAATACTTGCCCGGGGAAACCGAGAACCTGCACAATTACCTGATCCCGACAATTGGGGACATGCCGCAGATCACATCGATACTCGTTGAAAAACCCGACCCCGAAGGGCCGATGGGCGCCAAGGGCCTTGGCGAGCATGTTCTGATCCCGACAGCTCCCGCAATCCTTAATGCAATACACCATGCCACCGGTGCCCGTGTGACCAAGGTGCCCGCGTTGCCGCACCGGGTGCTTGCCGCAATCAAGGCCAGCCAATGACCAAACCAGAGAAAATCCGCTGCGATGCCTGCCCCGTGATGTGCTATATCGCCGAAGGCAAGGCGGGAGCCTGTGACCGCTACGCCAATGAGAATGGCAGAATCATCCGCTGTGATCCGCTGACCCTGATCGACAAACGCCTCGCCAAGGGCGACGAGCTAAAACCGTTTCTGGCCGCCGATTGGGATGGGCAGATCGTGTCGGGCGACGACGTGGTTGTTTCTGCGATCGGTGCAGGCACAACCTATCCGGATTACAAACCCGCCCCCTTTATCGTCAGCCGGGAGATCGAAGGGGTGGATTGCGTCACCGTCGTGACCGAAGCGATTTTTTCGTATTGCGGTGTCAAAGTAAAGATCGACACTGATCGCCACCTTGGCCAAGAAACCGCAAAAGTGCGCGCAGATGGCGAGGTGATCGGCCATGTTATGACCGCCGAATATGGTTCGCAGATGTTGTCCCTGGGCGGGGTTGAACACCTCACAGGCGGCACAAAGCCGGAAGGCCGCAAAACCTGCGACGCGCTTTTGCGGCTGTGCAACAAAGAGGCGGTAGAGCTGACGATCGATGACGGCTCGACCATCACCGTCCAGGCGGGACATGCCCCGATTATTGACGGGATCAAAGAAGAACGTATGCGGGTCGGCTGCGGCTCTGCCACCATCGGGATGTTCGCATCACAGTGGCAGGGTTTGGTGGACGAGGTCGTGGTCGTGGATGACCACATCACCGGCGTGGTGTCCGAACATCAGGCAGGCAAGGTGATCGACTGGGCAGAGACTGGCATTCGTATTCTTGGGCGCAGATCCACACCGGGGCGTTACTTCAAAGTTGCCGATCCGGGCAATGGCTGGGGCGGGACCAACCTTGAGGACCCGCTGACCATATTGGGTCCGTGGCGGCCCGAAAAGGGCGCGCGGCCCGGCCTGTCCTTGCTGATGGTCTCTACCACGGGCGAGCATGCGGGCTTTTATGTGCTGAGTGACGCTTTGGAACCGGTGCCGCAGCCCATGCCCGAGAGGCTGAAACCCTCCGTCGATCTGATTGCGCAGAACTGCGAGCCGGCCTTATGTACGGTGCTTTTCATGGGCGGTGCCGGGGGCTCTCTGCGCTCAGGTGTGACCCATAATCCGATCCACCTGACCCGCTCGGTTCATGAGGACGAAACCCGCGTCACCATTGGCGGAGCCCCCGTGTATCGATGGCCCGGCGGCGGCATCACGGTGATGGTCGATGTGGCGCAAGTGCCTGACGGCGCTTTTGGCTACGTGCCGACCCCCGCGCTTGTCGCGCCGCTTGAATTCACGACGCAGCGCGCCGCGTATGAGCGGCTCGGCGGGCACAACGCCCATATTCGCGACCTGAACGATGTCTTGACTACTGGTGGAGAATATGGCGCGGACATGCGGGTGATCGGGGATGGCGTATGAGCTGGGCCGCACCGCAAGCCTCGCTATTGCCGGATGGAAAGCGGCTGCACCTGCATCATGGGCCGATTGACCTGATTATCGAGGTCTTCGGCGTGCCGCGGAAGGAATTCTATGACAGGGCAACGTCTCGTTTTCAGACCATTCTCACCGGCCTCACAGCCGAGCTTGAGGCGCTGCGCCGACCCATGGCGCCACATACCACATTCGCGGATCCTGTTGCGCAACGCATGGCCGCCGCCGTCAGTGGCTATCAGGCCGTCTTTGTCACCCCGATGGCTGCCGTCGCAGGGGCCGTGTCTAACGAAATCCTAGGGGCCATCTTGGCCGGGACCGTGCCCGCAAAGGCCTACGTGAACAATGGTGGCGATATTGCGTTTCATCTGTCAGAAGGGGAAGTCTTTGACGTGCGCAGCCCTGCGGGGCAGATGCGGATCACCTTTGACAAACCAGCGCGGGGCATCGCCACGTCAGGCTGGCAGGGCCGCAGCCACTCGCTTGGCATTGCGGACGCTGTCACGGTGGCCGCACATAACGCCGCCGCGGCTGATGTTGCCGCCACCCTGATTGCCAATGCTGTGGATCTGCCCGGACACCCTGCGGTCCAGCGGATGCCAGCCAACCAGCTCAGCCCTGACAGCGACCTCGTCCACCGTTTGGTG
>JBARUV010000038.1:0-52887 GCA_049645905.1 Sulfitobacter sp. | reverse complement strand
GCGTGGGTGATCTGCGCGGACAATGCGGCGGGATCAGCGACGCAAAGCTCCAGATGCTCGGGCGCGATGCGGTCTGACAGGGCCGCGGCGGTTTCAAGATCAGGGACGGTGATGATTGCACCGAAGTCACGCCAGGACGCGCCGGCAATGGCGCGGCGTTCCAGCGTTTCAAGGCGTTTGGCCACGGCGTCAGCCACCGCAGTGCCAAATGCAGGGTCTGTTGTTATCAGGATGCTTTGGGCGCTTTCGTCGTGTTCTGCCTGTGACAACAGATCAAGGGCGATCCAGTCCGGATCATTATCGCCATCGGCGATCACCAGAATTTCTGACGGGCCCGCGATCATGTCGATTCCGACCTTGCCGAACACCCGTCGTTTGGCGGCCGCCACAAAAGCGTTGCCGGGGCCGGTGATCTTGTCCACGGGGGCAATTGTTGCCGTCCCGTAGGCCAGCGCCGCAACAGCCTGCGCGCCGCCGATGCGATAGATTTCATCCACACCCGAGATATGTGCCGCCAGCAGGACCAGCGGGTTCATTGCGCCGTCCGGTGTCGGCACCACCATCGCCAGACGTGACACGCCAGCCACCTTTGCCGGGATCGCGTTCATCAGCACCGAGGACGGATAGCTGGCCAGCCCCCCCGGAACGTAGAGACCCGCTGCCGAAACAGCCGTCCAGCGCCAACCAAGCGTTGCGCCATCCGGGTCTGTCCATTGCGCATCTTCGGGCATCTGGCGGACATGATAGGCGCGGATGCGATCAGCGGCCAGTTCGAGCGCGGCGCGGTCTTCGGAGGTGACCTGTTCCACAGCTTTTGCGATCTCTTCGCCGGTAACGCGCATCGTTTCGGGGGTTAAGGTGATGCGGTCCATCTTTGCGGTCAGTTCAATCACTGCTGCGTCACCCCTGCCCCGCACATCCGCGATAATATCGGCCACGACAGCGTCCACATCCGGGCTGTCCTCGCGCTTGGCATTCAAGAGGCGGGTAAAGGCCGTTTCAAAATCGGGTGCTGTTGCATCAAGGGTTACAGGCATGACAGCGGTCGCTCCAATACAAATTCTGGTCCTCAGGTGGCGGTATTCAGGGCCAAAAAGAGAAACCGGGTGCGCGACCCATAGCCGAGGCGCATCAAACGCTCAAGCGGTCCGGATTGTCATCATGCCGGATGGTGGGGCAGTTTCTTTGACGGGGCGACGTAGGGTTTGGTGACGTCCTTGAGGGAAATTTCCAACGCTTCGACACTCAGGCGGATTGCGCCGTCGCCTGCAAGTGTCACGATCACATGGCCTGACGGCGCGTCTGTTTCCTCAAACGTCACGGTCAGGACAGAGAGGATTGTATCCTTGTCGCCCTGCGGAACACCCTGGGATGCGACACCGTCAACCTGACTGACCATCATCACCGATTGCACCCGTTCCGGCGCATGGCGGGTCTTGCCCTCGTCCTCCCAGCGGACGCGGTTGAGCAGCAGCGCAAAGCGGCGGTTCTTGCGATCCCAGCGCATTTCTGTGGCCGGAAAGACCGCATCCTGCACCAGCGACGACAGCACCTCCAGATCGGCACTGTCCAGTGCGCCGAGGTTCAGCGGGGCCTCGCGGCCATCTTCAAAGCGGGCATCCTGGGTCATGCGTCTTTGATCCGCTTGATGTTCGCGCCCACACCGGAGAGTTTGGCCACCACATGTTCATAGCCGCGATCAAGGTGGTACACGCGGGATACCGTGGTTTCGCCTTCTGCCGCCATCCCCGCAAGGATCAGCGACACGGACGCCCGCAGGTCTGTCGCCATGACAGGCGCGCCTTTGAGCTTTTTCACCCCTTTGACCGTCGCGTGACCGCCGTGGACCTCGATGTCAGCGCCCATGCGTTCCAGTTCAGGGGCATGCATAAAGCGGTTCTCAAATATCTTCTCTTCGAGAACAGAGGTGCCGTCAGCCGTGCACAACAACGCCATCATCTGAGCCTGCAGATCGGTGGGAAAGCCCGGGAAGGGCGCGGTCGTGACGTCAACAGCGTGGATACGGCCATTCTTGCGAGCAACCTTGAGGCCCTTTTCCGTCTCGGTGACGGAAATGCCCGCTGCATCCAGCTTCTCGCAAAAAGCCTCAAGCAGATTGATGCGCCCGCCAAGACATTCGACCTCACCGCCACACATCGCGGGGGCCAGCATATAGGTGCCCAGTTCGATCCGGTCCGTGACCACACGGTGTGTGGCGCCGTGCAGGCGATCCACACCCTGAATGGTGATGCTGGAGGTGCCGTCCCCATCGATCTGCGCGCCCATCGCGCGCAGGCAGGTGGCCAGATCGACAATCTCCGGTTCGCGGGCAGCGTTGTTGATGACGGTTGTGCCTTTGGCCAGCGTCGCGGCCATCAGGATGTTTTCGGTCGCCCCAACAGAGGCAAAGGGGAAGTCGATGACAGCGCCCTTCAGCTTGCCGCCGACAGCTTTGGCGTGCAGGTAACCATCGCGCAGATCAATTTCGGCGCCCATCTTGGCCAGACCGTCGGTGTGAATGTCCATTGGTCGCGCACCGATTGCGCAGCCGCCCGGCAGCGACACCTCGGCGTGGCCCTCGCGCGCCAGCAGCGGGCCCAACACAAGGTTCGAGGCGCGCATTTTGCGCACGATGTCATATTCCGCACGGGTATTGATGGCCGCATGACACGACATCGTCAGCACTTTGCCCTCCTGTAGGGTGCTGACCTCTGCGCCCAACGACGACAACAGTTCCGTCATCGTGCGAATGTCGCTGAGGCGGGGCGCGTTGGTCAGCGTGAGGGGTTCATCACTCAGCAATGTTGCAGGCATCAGCGCCAGACAGGCGTTCTTGGCCCCCGCGATCGGGATCTCCCCCTTGAGCGGGCCACCGCCCTGCACAATAATGCTGTCCATCTGCTACTCGCCTTTCATTGGGGTGTCTTTGCCCTCGTTGTCTGCCGTATTCTGCGCCGCGCGTGCGCGTGTCTGCGCCTTGCGCCGTGCCATATTCGCCTTAAGGGCCGCCTTCAAGCGATCCTCACGGGTTTTCCCCGTCTTTGGTGGCGGATTGGGTGTGGTGTGTTTTGCCATGCGGTCTGTCTATCGCAGGCCGCAGGAGGCGTCCAGATTAGGGTTGCACGATAGCTGGATTGGGTCTAACACCCGCGCTCATCGGCGCTGCTGTAGCTCAGAGGTAGAGCACTCCCTTGGTAAGGGAGAGGTCGAGAGTTCGATTCTCTCCAGCAGCACCAGAAAATCATCTTTACCCAATATAAATCAATACGCTGGTAAACTGACTTGCCGTTCAGTCCCCCCTTTAATCCCCTAATGTGTGGCCCTTCAACAGTGCAGCAATGCCTGAAACCTCCATTCCATCCGCCAGATCAAGGTCAGGAAACCCGCTGAGAAAAGCTTGCGCGTCTGCAAGGGTGCGGAAGTTTGTAGGTATTTTCGGACTCTCGGGATACTTTCTGTAAATTCCGTGATTTGGGATGGAGGAAGTATTCATGACGAACAACAAACGCGACATTATCGCAAACTTAGAGTGCTCCAGAACGCCGAGAAGGTTGGCAATGTCCGAAAAACCTGCCGGTATTTTGGGGTTGGCCGATCCAGTCTTTATAGAAGGCGCGATGCATATCAAAAGCATGGTGAAGCCGGGCTGAAGCATCAATCCCGAAGAATCCTGTCACTCAAGGCAAGGAACCGACCTTCCGAGACGAGATCACCTTTTTAACGGCTAGGTTGAGTTGGCGATGCAACCTGCCAACCTTCAGCGTCGTCTATGCCGGTTAATGCAACAGTCCCTAAATCTGCGCCTCGTCATGAGTTAACGGTGCTAAAACCGCACCTTTGGGGCTGCTGTGCAAGGTTAGAATGCGATCGGCGAGACGGTCGGCTTCGCGCAGTTCGTGTGTCACGAAAAGGGTTGCGGGGCGGACATCGTTGATGAGCGTTTGAGTCAGCTCCAGCATCGTTTCTGCTGTTTTTGCATCCAGAGAGACAAAGGGTTCGTCCATGATCAACAGGTCCGGGCGGCCCGCGAAGGCCCGTGCCAGCGACAAGCGGCGTTGCTGGCCGAGCGAAAGCTGGCCCGGAAACAGGTCGGCCTTGCCCGCAAGCCCCACCTTATCAAGGACCTGCTCTGCCGCAACGTGGGACAAAGCGGGATGGATCAGGCGCAGGTTATCCATATTGGAACGCCAGGGCAGTAATGTCGGTTCCTGAAACACGATCGCCTGTGCGTCCGGTCGCGAGATTTGGCCCTCAAAATCACTGTCGATCCCTGCCACGATCCTGAGCAGCGTCGATTTTCCAATACCGGACGGCCCCACCAAAGCGACCGTCTCCCCTGTCTCGACAGAGAATGCGATGGGACCGAGGACCGGAGTTGATCCAAAGACCTTTGACCTAATATCGACCTTGATCATGCGTGACGCCACCGGTTCACATGCCGCTCCAGTGGTTGCAGGAACAGCCATTCTACCAGAAGCATCACGCAGATGAAGGACAGGGCATAAACAAGCACCATCGCCACATCAAAAAGCTGGAAATAAAGGTGGATCTGGAAGCCGATCCCGGAGGAACGCCCGAGGAATTCCACCACCAGAACGATCTTCCAGATGACCGCAATGCCGGAGCGTGCAGCGGCAGCAACAAAGGGGGCAAGCTGTGGGAAAACCACGTGGCGCAGGCGCATGTGCCACGGCATCCGGTACACGCGGCTCATCGCATCCAGCGCCGGATCCAGCGCGCGCGCGCCCTCGCGGATCATGACCGCCACATTGGGCACTTTGTTCAGGGTCACAGCAACGATTGCCGCCGTTTCATTGAGGCCAATCCATAGATAGCACAACACAATCAATACCAGTGCGGGCAGGTTCAAAAAGATCACCAGCCAGGGATCAAGCCACCGGTTCAACGTTTCGGAGCGGCCCATCGCCAGACCCAAAGCAACCCCCAGTGACATGGCCAGAACGAATGCCCAGATCACCCGCACAAGGGTGGCCCCAAGGTGGGTGAGCAGCTCACCTGAGGCCAGTTCCTGCCGCAGCGGTGCTATCAGCGACCATGGCTGCGGCAGGATTTGTGCGTCATCGGTCAACAGAGCGGCCACCACCCAAAGCGACAACAGGCTCAGGATGGAAAACACCGGTGTGAGACGCGCATCAGGTCTCTTCATCAAAAATCACTTGATTTGTGCAAAGAGACCCTCGGGAACAGAGGTCGCCTTGCCCACCAGGTCGGTGCCGCCAAGCTGCGCCATCAGCGACAGCATCTTGCCTGCGGCCGCTGCATCCACCGGCCCCCGCACCGGGATACCTGCGATCCAATCGGCCTTGAGCTGGTCAAACTCCGTATCGGTTTTGGCATTCATCAGCGGGCGGATAGCCTCCCACGCGGCATCCGAACCGGCCAGCATCTCTTTTGCTTCACGGCTGGCCTCATAAAAGGCCTGTGCCAGTTCTGGCTGACCGGACAGAAAACTTTCCTTCATGTAATAGCCCAACAGCGGCGTATCTGTATCAAGGCCAAGGGCCTGACCGGCAGCCTCGACCGAGATCAGTTCCTTCATGCCAGAGGCTTTCATTTTGGCCATGAAATGCCAGAAATTGATCCCGCCCTGCAATTCGCCCCCCAGCGCGGCTTTGAAAATAAGCGGCGGTGCGCCATAGACCTGCTCTGTTTCGGTCTTCAGATCAAAGCCATATTCCTGTTGCGCGTAAGCGCGCAGGATCAGCCATGATTTATCCAGTGGTCCTCCGGCGATGCCGATTTTGCCGCCCGCCAGATCCTTGAGCGATGTGGCCGTGCTGTTGCCGGGAATAACGAGACCGCCCACGGCTTTGGAATAGGGGATAAACACGTAATCCTTGCCCGCCGCACGCTGCCGGGCCACCCAGATCCAGTCTGCGACAGCCATTTCGGCCTCGTCGCCCTCCACTGCGATACGGGTCGCACCGTTGTCCGCAAACGGCTGCATTTCAAGCGTGAAGCCGTGCTTCTTGTCCAGCCCGTTTTCGGTGATCGTTGCCAGCTCCCAGTTGACAGTCCCGATCTTGAGCACAGCGGCCCGTATCACCGGCAGGTCTTGCGCCAGTGCAGTGCCAGCCATGGCAACCACAACGCAAACCGTCGCGAGAAACTTTGTCAGCATATCCTGTTCCTCCCCTTCGGTGCGTTTAAGGTCACTGGCGCAACACCGCGTCTATTCTGCGCGACGGCCAACCTCGTTAAGGTCTTTGTCCAGTTCAATGTCAAACTGGTTGCCGCCCTTGCAGATCACATCGTCAAGCTCATAGCCATCGTCTTGTGCCTCAATGTCGTCCGCGTCCATCTGGCATTCCATATCCGCCAGCATCGCCTCGATTTTCGCGACTGTATCAGCATCAACGGGGCCTTCAGCCAGCGCGGGGCCTGCCAGCAAGGCCACAACGGACAGGGTAGTCAAAGCAAGGTTTCGCATGGATGTCTCCTCATCGTCTCATTTCAAAGTCTTATTGAATGGAAAAAGTGACAGATTGCGCGTCGCCGGTAGAACCGGGGATGCGCAGCGTATGGCTGCCGGGTTTGATTGCGATAAAGGACAGCTCGGCCATCCCCGCATCGTCAAATTCGAGGCTGTCGATGGCCATCGGGCGTATCTCGATGTTGTTGATGACAATCTCGTTCATCCAGATCGCCCGAAAAAATCCGGACCCTTCGACCGCCAGTTCGGCAGAGCCGTCGGCGGTGATCTGCAACTTGTAATAGGCACCGGATTGCAGCACCACGTCGTCGCCCAGCGGTTGACCCGAAGCAAGCGTCAGCTTGATTGTCTCGCCGCGATTGCAGGATGCCAGAAGGCCCGCAAATCCCAGATCGTCACAAAGCGGTGCAGCCACGCCGGGGTTGGCAAAGGCCGACAGTACCGCTGCGATAAGCATCTTTTTCATGTCTATTCTCCTGAATTAGTCAACGATCACGACACCCCAGGGCTGCTGCCCCACCTGAACCGATTTGATGGCCTTCTCGCGCGCCACATCAATCACGGTGATATCGTTTGAATTTCCGTTCGTGGTCAGCAGGTATTTCTCATCCGGGGTAAAGCCAAGCTGCCAGACCCGCTGTCCGACGAGGATATAGTCCAGCACCTCAAGGCTTTGGGCATCAATCACCGCAACCCTGTTCGCAGGCCCTAGTGCCACAAACAGGCGGCTGCCGTCCGACGTGATTTTGGCGCCCACAGGCTGAAGCCATTCGGGCAGCACACCGGCAACCTCAAAGCTAACCTTGCCCGCTGGCGTGGGCGTACCATCTTCCGCGATATCTATCGCAGTCACGGTGCCGCCAATTTCAGCGGTCACAAAAATGCGCGATCCATCGTCGGAATATTGTGCATAGCGCGGGCGCTGATCGACAAGGACATTATGTTTGATCTTGTAATCATCGGTCGAAATGAAATGCGCCATATTGGTTGTCTCGGAGGTGTTGACCACCCACTTGGCATCCGGGCTCATCGCCATGCCCTCGGGTTCGACACCCACTGGAATCTCGGCCAGAATAGTCCGGGTGCCGGTATCTGTCACAGTCACAAGGTTGTCGTCCTCGTTCGCGATATAAAGCCGGGTGCCGGAGGGTTCGAGAACGAAAAGCTCCGGATCGTCCCCCGACGGCAGGCTGGGCAGCTCTTCGTAGGTTTCGGAATCGAACACCCGCACCAGATTGTCGTCAGAGGCACAGACATAGATCCGCTTGCCATCAGGGCTGGCGGTGATCCCGCGCGGGCGGTTACCGGCGAAAAATTCGTGGATCACCTCCCAGGTTTCGGTGTCGATCACAGTAACTGTATTGCTGCGCTCGTTGGTGACAAATGCCTTGTACGCAAGGGCCGGCTGCGCGCAGAACAACGCAAGGGCAGAGGACAGGATCAGGCGTTTCATAGGGATTTTCCGATCATTCAAAAGCGGTACAGGCGGATTCAGGGCGATCAAGCCCCAACGTGTCCAAAGGCGAAAACTGATGCAGGAAGCCGTCCTGCGGGCTGACGCTGACGGTAATCTTGCCATCATAGAGCAGGATCGGCTGGCGCAACTGACCGTTCCAGTTGCGAAATGTGACTTTCTGACCTTTGAATGCCGCCAGTTCGAAGGCATCAGAGATCGCATAGTCGCGCACCCCGTCCGGTTCTGCGGTATTGGCGCGGGTCACTGCTTCACCGATCACGCGCAACGCCAGCCAGACGTTATAATCCTCGGGTTTGACGTAGCGGCCGGTAATTTCTTCGAACCGGGTGTGATACTGGGTCGCGCCCCAAGCCTCGTGGGCACCGTGGAAGGTGGTAGGGACCAGACCGCCGGACCCCATGACCGGGCGCGGCGTCCAGAGATGATAGCTGAGGTAACGGGCAAAATAATCGGTCTCGTCTGCTGCGATAACAACATCATGATCAGCCGCACCCTGCGTGTCTGTTGGCAGCTGGCGCTGCACCAGCACATGGCCGGAATCTGTGCGCCGCGTGCCACCCGCATCTTGAAAAGTGCGCTCCTCGGTGATCTTGGCGCCGAACTTGCGCGCGGCCTTGCGAAATGCGTCAGCCAAGGCAACATCGTCAGGGTTGGAGCCTGAAATCAGGAACCAGTTGCGCCATTTCTTCCACACGGCGAATTGTGCCACGGCATCCGCCATCATCGCCCGCGAGGGGGCAATATGCAGCAGGTTCGCGCGGCATTGATTATCCCTGAGCGCGATATCAGGGGCAGTCGCGTTGAACACCAAAGCGCCCTGCCCCTCTGCCATATCCGTCAGCCGCAACAGATCCGGCGCCCGCGCCATAATCACGATCAGACGGATACCGTCCTGAAGAAGTTGCGCTAGCGCGGCGTCGGCGTCTTCGGGGGGGACCGCACGCGTTGTGGTCTCAAAGGTATGGCCCAGAAAACTGCCGGTCGTGTTATTGTCGTCATCAGCCAGCGCCGCACCCCCAAAGCCGATGTCATCGGGGATCAAATCATAGCGGCTGATCGGCAGCAGGCGGGGATAATCCACGCGCAGCACTGCCGCCCGCACGTCGATCGCAAAGGCCGAACTGACGGAAAGCACAAGTACAAGCGCCGCCAGAAGCGACAGGTGCAACTGTCTCAAGATATCCTCCCTCGGTGCGCGTTGCGACAAATCTGCGGGTCTTTGCCACTACGCCCCAAGCCTGCACCGGCGTGAACCGGTACTTTCGGTTGGGTTGTCAGGGTCAGGGTAACAGCGACATGATAAACTACGACTCTTATTTCTTAAGAACAGAGACATGCGGCTGCTTCTTGTGTCCCTCCTGCTGAGTGCCTCCCTCGCAAACGCCGGGGAGCGCGTGGCGTTCTTTGGCCTGACCATGCTGGACAGTTCGCTGCAAACCTCGGCCCTGGGTCAGGATCCGGCTGAAATAACGCGGCTTGCCCTGCTGGAACAGATCGTCGCGGACCGTTTCGAGGCCGAAGGGTATACCCTTGTTGATCTGGAACCTGCCCGCACCAAGATCGAGCGGCGGGTGAACATGGCCAAGTGCAACGGCTGCGACACCCGCATTGCCGCAGAGCTGGGGGCCGACTACGCGCTGGTCGGCGAGGTTCAGAAAGTATCCAACCTGATCTTGACGATGAACCTGCAAATGCGCTCTGCTGAAACCGGGGAGATGGTGCGGGGCGGCGTCGTGGACATCCGTGGCAACACAGATGAAAGCTGGACGCGCGGCATGCGCTACATCCTGAAAAACAGAATATTCAAACGGGAGGAATGATGCTCAAGAGAACCTTTATACTCGGCCTTGCCCTTGCGGCGGTGACGCCGATGGCGGCATCGGCACACGGTCCGACACGCCAGAAAGTAACCCTGACCGCCGAGGTCGCAGCCGACCCCGCCGACGTCTGGGCCACCATCGGCAATTTTCAGGATATGTCCTGGCACCCGGCCGTCCACAGTGCAACCGGAGAGAACGGCAATGCCATCGACGCCACCCGCGTTCTGACCCTTGGCGCAGAAGGGGGTCCGACCATCTCCGAAGTGCTGTATAAATTCAGCGACGACAAGATGAGCTACTCCTACCGTATCACGGATGTGCTGGTGGAGGTGCTGCCAGTGACAAATTATTCCTCCCACCTGACGGTCAAACCGCGTGACGGGGGCGGTTCAATCGTCGAGTGGCGCGGCGCTTTCTATCGCGGCTATCCCAACAATGATCCGCCCCCCGAATTGAGTGACGAGGCCGCAGTTGCGGCTGTGACAGGGGTCTATCAGGCCGGACTTGATGCATTGGTTGAGAAATTTGGCGCACCGGATAGCTAGCGCGCTTCTTGGGCTGTGGCTCGGTACGTCGTCCTCGGCAGCGGAATTGGCTTATGTCACCTGCCAGAATGGCGACGGGGTCAGCGTGCTCGACCTTGACGGTGCGGGAGAGATCGCGCGGTGGCAGGTTCCGGGCAAACCGGCAGGTGTCGCCGCGAGCGCAGGCGCGGTGTTTACCGTTGCCGCCGATTCCAAAACGGTGCGGCGGCATGACCCCGCGACCGGAAACGTTCTTGCGTCAATAGTGCTGGAGGGCGGGCCCATCGGCATCGCCCATGACCCTGCCCGCCGCCGGGTGTTTGTGTCCGACTGGTACAACGCGCGGATATGGGTGCTGTCGGATAAAGGTTTGCAGATCGAGACAGAGCTTGAAACAGGGGCTGCCCCCGCCGGGATCGCCCTGTCTGCGGACGGGCGGTTTCTGGCAAGCGCGGACCGCGACGCGGATCAGGTCTCGGTCTATGACGCCGAGACCCTTGCGCTTCATGCGCGGCTCACTGTGGGCACCCGGCCCTTCGGGCTGAGCTTTGCGCCGGACGGGCGGCTTTTCGTCGGCAATGTGGGCAGCAATGATGTGACGGTCATCGCTGCCAGCGCCGACCGCATCGAGGCGACCTTTGACGTCGGGGACAGGCCCTACGGCATCGCCTTTGCCAAAGACCGCGCCTTTGTTACCAATCAATATGCCGACAGCGTCAGCGTTGTCGCGCTTGATACGCTCCAGTCCCAAGGCACCATTGATAGCGGCGAGTACCCCGAAGGCATCAATGCCACGCAGGACGGATCACGTATTCTGGTGGCCAACTGGTTCGACAATTCGGTTACAATGATCGACGCTGAGACGCTGGCTGTGCTATACAGCTTTGAAACGTGCGACGGCCCCCGTGCATTCGGGGACTTCATTTCGGGAGGAAATTGATGAGACGTTTTGCGATTTCCCTGTTGGCCTTTCTGGCAACAGGCACGGCGCTGCCGGCATTGGCCAGCGGCGAAGCATGGGAAAGTATCCAGTTTCAGCTTTACGGCGAGCGGCCGACCCTCAGCGGGGAACGCATCATCGCCATTGATGCCCCTTACCGCACCCAAAACGATGCCCGCACCCATATCGCCGCCCAGATCATCGCACCCGAAGGGGCCGAACTGGACAAGGTGACTGTGGTGCTTGATGAAAACCCGATGCCGGTCTCGGCGGTTTTCGATCTCGATCAGCAACAGCGGAGTTTCTTTTTCGATCTGACCATGCGGATCAACGGCCCGACACCCATGCATGTGATCGCGGAAACGACGGACGGGCGGCTCTTTGTTTCGGAGACTTTTGTAAAGACGTCCGGCAGCGGTGCCTGCGCCGCCCCGCCGGGCACCGATATCGCAGAGGCGCTGGCGACGCTGGGAAATATGCAAATCGAAGTGACCGGCACAATGGCCCCGACGCAGATCAATCAGGTTGATGCGCTGCTGAACCGGCTCAACCGAGTTGACGTCGACATCTCGCATCCGTCCCATTCAGGGATGCAGATGGATCAAATCTCGCTTTTGTTCATCCCGTTGCGCTATGTGGAAAGCGTTGACATCGAACTGGACGGCGGGGGATTTGTCGAGATGACCGGGTCAATCTCGTTGTCCGAAAATCCGACCATCGGTCTGGCCGTGCCGCAAAGAACCCAGTCGCTGGATGTCACCATGACCGATACGGACGGCACGGTGAGCCATGCGCACAAAGACCTCGCCGGTTTTTGAGCGCATTTTCTTGAGATCAGCGCCGCTGGTACGGTTTTGGCCCTACCCCGTAATTCCAGAACATTTACACCGGTCAAACCCCTGTTTGGCCGGTTTTTTGCGCTGTGGCAGGTATTCCAATGTATACCAAAGCCTAGATTGACCGAAGGTAAAGGACGCGGTTCTCTACAGTAGCTCAAAGGGCGAAAGACAATCTCCCAAGAGCGCAACAACTTTTGGGAGAGAGAATATGAAATTGGTCCAAGCTTTGGCGTTGGTTATCGGGATAATGGGGGGAATTGCCACATGGGCGGCGGTTTCACTCGGGAGTCCCTACGTGCTTATCTGGGCGATCTTTGTCGCTTGGGGAAGTTTCTTTCACTGTGGCGGCGGCGTGGACGGGGCAAAGGCGTCTATTCCCGCCAACATCTGGGGCGCCGTCATGGCCGTCGTTGCGTTTATCGCGCTGACCAGCATGGGTGTCACGGCGCTGAATGCCGGTATCTGTGTCGGTATCACGGTTATCGTCCTGATCCTCGGGGCCAGCATCCCGATTTTCGGCGCCATCCCGGCAAGCGTTTACGGCTATGCCTCAACCGCCGCATTGTTCCTGTTGGGGGGGGCGGCCTATGGCGCAGGTGTCGGTGGCATTATCCAGGTCGGGCTGGCCGTCGCTGTTTCCATGGTGATCGGCAACGTGCTTGGCTACATCTCGGGTGAAATTGTCGGCGCGCTGACAAAGAAGGGAACCTATGCCGGAGGGTGCGAGCACGTGCATACCGTTTCGTCCGCAGCCCCCATCGACAATCACACCTGCCACTGCAACGTATGCAAGAACGTGACGGGTCAGTTGACCACCCATGTGGTGTTCTTCAAACACGGCGATCTGAAAGTCTCGGATGAGAGCAACCTGAACCGCCAGCCGTTCAACGCTGATAACCCTGATGGTCCGCTGGAACTTTGCACCTGCAAAGTCTGCGGCACGCCGATCATGCTTGATGACAAGCAAAAGCGTATCAGGGCAATCGTGCCTAACCTGATGGGCATGAACCCGGAGGCCATGCCGGCCGACTACCATGCCTTCTACGAAGACAGCAAAGGCTATGCACGGCCCAAAGACGGACGGCCTGTCTATGAAGGGTTACGCCCTGAATTTGTCTGGCCACAGGGCGCCTAGTCCAAAACTCATGACTCTGAAAACGAAACCCTCTGCGAAACGCAGAGGGTTTTTTTGTCTCGTCCGCAAGCCCCGGGGAAATGCCAAGATCCTTACTGGCCTTGCGTCGTTCTCAGCAGTCGCCCGATACGGTCACATGGCCGCGATCCACGTTGTCCAGCGTCACAGTGCAAGTTGCGGCGTCCATTTGCACCTCGGTACTATCCCCGGCTGCCAGTTCAAAAGTGCTACCCTGCACCGACAGGCGTGCGCTGTCGTCGCCGACACCAGAGACAAAGACCCGCAACGCGCCATCAGCCAGCAGCGCGGTTTGCCCCACCATCAGGCCTTCGGGCGGGCCCATGTCCCCGTCACAGGTGGCATCCAGCGCCGCACCACCCGACAGGCTTGCCAGAGTGAGCGCGCAGGTTGTGTCGCCCGCCGTAACGGTGCGGGATTGCCCCGCCGACAGGCTGATCATTTCACCGCCCACCGACAGTCGCGCGCTGTCCTCTGTGAGGCGCGAAACAAATACCCGTAACGCTCCGCCGGCAAGGATCACGGTTTCGCCCGCCGATGCGCCGTCGCCATTCACGGCTGGCGCTGGATCATCAGAGCCAAGGTCCGCCGCTTGGGAAGCAAGGCCCTCAATCTGGGTTTGTATCGCCGCAAGATCTGCTTTTGAAACGGCCTCGGCGGTCTGACCACTCAGGCTGTCGAGCTTACCCTGAAGCTCCGCCACCTGCGCCTCCATCGAGGACCGGATTTCGGCAATCTGCCCCTCCACCGCGGTCTGCATCTCGGCCATCCGCGTATCTAGCGCCGCCACGCTTTCGCTGACCGGTGCCAGATCGCCCGCGATCAACTCTTTCATTTCGGCCTGATCGTCGCCGCCGCCCAGGTCAAAGAAAAGTGCAATAATCAACAACAGGGCGATCAACACCCCCCCGCCTACGAGAATTTTCTTGTCATCCAATGTCACGTCCTCCTGTAAAATGAAGGGTCCGCCAAACGGCGCCCCATACGATTCTTCCTAAAATATGAGAATGAGGTTAGCCTACGCCCTCATGGATCGCGAGGGTATTTGCCACGGCACCGCGCATGACGCGGCCCTACTGGGTCTGGGGCTGGCCTTCCATGGGCGTCACACGTTCGACCGGATAATCAAAGAACGACCAGCCATCCGTGCCATCGGGCATCCAGTAGACCGCCTCATACCCCCACTCGATCGCGCGCTTGGCCGCGTTCCAGCTCATCCAGCATTCCTCAAGACAGAACAGAACTACGGGGTTGGATTTGTCACCCTTGCTTGCCGCCTCAAGCCCGGCGCGAAAATAGTCTGCCGTCACTTCCGCGATCGCGCCGTACCCGACGTTGGGCAACCATATGCTTCCTGCGATAGAATCGCGGGGCTTGTCGCGCCAGATCGTGAATTCGGGCAGGTTGGCCGGCTTGGGCGGTTGCGGTAGCACGTCGATGAATCCGGCCGCACCCCTGCGCCACAATTCATAGGCGGCTTCAGGATCCAGAACCGTCCCGCCCGCAATCGTGTCAGGGACAGGCCCGCGATAGTGATCCATTTTGTAGTCCGGCGGTTCGGGTGTGCCCTGAGCATCGGCCTGCAGCGGCAATAGTGCAGCGAAGAATGACGCCAGCACTATCGACCCTACCCTCATTTCGACAGGTCCAGAACCCCGTCACCGAGGTCCGTCACCAGCGGCACACCGGCCTCGTCCAGAATTGCGTTTATCTCGTCCTGATGCCGCCGTATCAGCGAATTCAGCTTGCGTTGCCAGACCTTCTCGCCCTGCCGCACACCCATGGTGATCCGGAAATAGAGGCGGGGCGGCAGTTCCTCGTGCAGCAGCGGAATGACCTTGAATTCCGGATACTGGTCGCGCACCAAAGGCCCCCCCAAGGGCCCCCAAAGGATCGCGGCATCCACATCACCTGCAGCCAGATCACTCAGCATGTTGTCCGCCGGGCTTTCGTGACGCCGATCAACCACCAGATTATAGGGTTTGGCCTTGGCGATCAGGCCGTTGCGCGCCATGTGCGCTGCTGGCGGTGTGCCTGCAATGATCCCGATCCGGGTGCCTTTCAGCGCCGGATCAGAAAGCGTTTCGACACCGGCGAGCGGGCCATCCTTGGGCACGATCAATGTATAGACCGAGGTGAAATAGTGGTTGGTGTTCAGCACCAGCTCGTGGCCCTGCGCATAGGCCACCACGAGATCACATTTCTTGGCGTTAAGTGAATTGCGGATAAAACCGGTGGCCATGGGGTACCATGTATAACGCACCGGCAGTTCCAGCTTGGAGGCGATGAACGAGGCCAGCTTGTTCTCGTAGCCGCTCTCGTCCTTTGTGGACATCGGATAGTTGCCGGGGTCCGCGCAGACGCGTAACGCAGTGCCGGACACAAGGTCGGATGTCTGGGCCGGAGCCGCGCCAGTCAGGGAGAACCCGACAAGCACGCTCCATAACAAACCCTTGGTTTTAGCCCATGCAGGCATCTTCATCCTCGCGAATGATGTCGGATTTCGCTTCCTTTTTGGCGGGGCGGCCACGTGGCACAGCATCCATGCCGCGCGCCTTGAGATAGACATAGATGTCATCAAGATAGCACATGACGTTCCGGTTATCCCCGAAATGCGGCATCACGGAATTACCGTTCTTGCGCCCGTTCACGACGACCTCGAAAAAGCTGTCGTAGCCCATATGCACGGCAGAGTTCTTGATCTTTGGCGCATAGGTCGACCCTTCGCCGTCCGGTCCGTGGCAGACATGGCATTCAGAATGGTAGCGGCGAAAGCCCGAAAACGTCAGCCAATCGACTGTGCCATCCTCGCCGACATTATAGGTCGGGACATCGTCCTCGGTGTAATAGCGCCCGTCTTCGGTGTAGGAGACCGGAACATCAGGGTGATCTGCGGCCGTGTCTACGGGCTGGTCGCTCCAGGACTGGGCCACGGCAGCTCCGCCGGAAAGTGTCAGGGCTATCGTCGCGGCGACGATCAAAGAGTGAATATGCCTCATTAAGTGATCCTCTCAGTAGGTTGGTTTCTTATTTTTTCAGGTGGTTGGGGCCGGACCATAGCAACCGCCACGGTCCGGCCCCTTTCCGTCAGTGCAAAAGCCGCTTAGTTCGGCAGCTTGAACACGGTCAGCTGACCACCCAGAGCGGTGTAGTCGCTCAGCGCGGCATAGCCACCCACAGCACCCAGACCGTCGTTGGGGTTTGTCAGACCAGCCGCAAGACCGATACCGGCCCAGCCGCCAACACCCGACAGGATGCCAACATACTGTTCGCCGCCATACTCATAGGTCATCACGTTGCCGATGATGCCTGATGGGGTCTTGAACTTGTACAGCTCTTCACCGGTACTTGCGTCCACAGCCTTCAGGTAGCCTTCAAGCGTGCCGTAGAACACGATGTCGCCTGCAGTGGCCAGTGCGCCGGACCAGACAGAGAACTGCTCAGGAAGCGACCACTTGATCGAGCCGGTCTTGCCGTCCCAGGCAATGAAGTTACCCATGCCGCCGTGGCTGCCGGGTGCCGGATACATCGCCAGTGTCGCACCCACATATGGCTGACCAGCCGTATAGGAGACGCGGAATGGCTCGTAATCCATGCAAACGTGGTTCGTCGGCACATAGAACAGCTCTGTTTTTGGCGAGTAGGCCGCAGGCTGTTGGTCTTTGGAGCCGAGCGCCGCCGGACAGATGCCGGTGGAGTTCACGTCTTCGCCGTTTTGCTCAGTAGAGTACTGGGCCACAACTGCAGGACGACCATAGGTTTCCGAAGCCGGATCCATATCGACACCGGTTGTCCAGTTCACAACGGGGTCATACTTTTCCGCAACGAGCAGTTCGCCTGTAACGCGGTCCATGGTGTATCCCAGACCGTTGCGATCAAAGTGGCTCAGAAGTTTGCGCTCTTCACCGTCGATCTCCTGCTCGGTAAGGATCATCTCGTTGATACCGTCATAATCCCACTCGTCATGCGGGGTCATCTGGTAGAACCATTTGGCTTCCCCGGTGTCGATGTCACGGGCCATAACAGTCATGGACCAGCGGTTATCGCCGGGGCGCTGTTCGGGGTTCCATGTGGATGGGTTGCCTGTACCGTAGTAGAACAGGTTTTCATCCATATCAGCCGAGTACCAGCCCCATGTGGTGCCGCCACCGATCATCCACTGATCACCTTCCCAGGTGTTCGTGCCCGAGTTTTCGCCAACCGGCTTGCCCAGGTGCGTGGTGGTTTCCGGATTGACCAGAATGTCCTCGTCCGGACCCATGGAATAGGCGCGCCATACACGCTCACCGCTGTTGATGTCATAGGCTGTGACAGAACCGCGAACACCAAATTCGCCGCCCGAGATACCGACGATGATCTTGTCCTTGACGGGCAGAACCGTCGCAGTGTTGGTCTCGCCAAGCGCGGCATCACCGTTCTGTGCTTCCCAGACAACGTCGCCTGTTTCAGCGTCCAGAGCGACCACTTTGGTGTCCGCCTGGTGCAGGAAGATCTTGCCTTCCGCATAAGCCACACCGCGGTTCACGGTGTCACAGCACATCACCGGGATAACATCCGGATCCTGCTTTGGCTCGTATTTCCACTTGATCTTGCCTTCGTTGGCCAGATCCAGCGCATAGACGATATTGGGGAACGGGGTGTGGACATACATAGTGTCCCCGATCACCAGTGGCGACCCCTCGTGACCGCGCAGAACGCCGGTGGAGAACGTCCACGCGACTTGCAGGTCAGCCACGTTACCCGCGTTGATCGTGTCGAGTTCGGAGTAACGCTGGTTTTTATAGTCCCCCGTCTGGATCGCCCATTGGCTGGAGTCGTCCATTAGAGTCATCAGGTCGTCATTTGCGACCGCCATACCGGCAGCGCAGATGGCAAGACCGGATGTTAAAAGCATAAGCTTTTTCATCGAAAGTACCTCCCAGTTGTGCGGTTGTTGGAACCGCTTTCGTTGAGACGGTTGCCCCCGAGCCAGTCGGGGCCAACCCTCGCGTTATCCGCCAACAGCGCAAATCCTCCTGCGCCGCGACGAAATCTCGTAGGCCTATTCGGCCTCAAACCCTGCCAGATATGCAATCAAATTGGCGCGGTCGTCTTCTTTGCGCAGACCGGCAAACGACATCTTTGTGCCCTTCACATAGCCACGCGGTTTTTCAAGGAATTCTGTCAGGGCCTCCACAGTCCAGACATCTCCGGCTTCACCTTTTTCCGCCAGCGCCTTGGAATAGTCAAACCCCTCGACAGTGGCCATTTGGCGACCCACAACACCGTTAAGCACGGGACCCACTTTGCTTTCGGCCCCTTCACCTACCGCATGGCAGGCTTTGCATTTGCGAAACACTTTCTCGCCCTTCTCAGCATCGCCTGCCGCGTGACCATCTGCCAGTGCAATCACTGGCATCATGCTCAGCAGGGATGCTGCGAGGATTTTCTTGATCATGTCTTACCTTCCCGAAACTCTTCAAAGTCGTTGTTTTCTGATACGCCCCTCAATGGAGCCTCTCCGCATGCCAGCGCACATGATCGCGCGCAAAGCTGTTCACGAAGAAATACGAATGGTCATAGCCTTGTTGCATCCGCAACTGACCGGGCTGCCGACGCCGTGCCATCATATTGGCCAATGCCTCGGGCTTGAGCAAATCAAGAAATTGATCATCTGCCCCCTGATCAATCAAAATATCGCTTTTCCAGCCATATTTTTCCATGAGCAGGGTCGAATCATACGCCACCCAAGCGCTTTCGTCATCGCCCAGATAGGCGCTAAGCTGCTTGCGGCCCCAATCCGACTGGGTGGGGTTGGCAATCGGTGCGAAGGCTGACAGTGACTCGAACATATCCGAATTGCGCAACGCAATGGTGATCGCCCCGTGCCCGCCCATCGAATGACCGGTGATCCCGTGACGATCCTGCAGAGGCAGGTTTTCCATCACAATCGCGCGCAGTTCCGACACGATGTAATCATACATCCGGAAATGCCGCTTCCACGGATCACGGGTGGCATTGACATAAAAGCCGGCCCCCTGCCCCAGATCATAGGTTTCGTCGTCGCTCACGCCGTCGCCGCGCGGCGAGGTGTCGGGAAAGATCAGCGCGATGCCTTCCTGCGCGGCATGCTCCTGCAACCCTGCCTTGGTCATGGCGTTCTCGTGATTGCAGGTCAGTCCGCTGAGATACCAAAGCACCGGCACCGGGGCCGTTTTAGCCTGCGGCGGCAGATAGACCGCAAAGGTCATGTCGCACCCACAGGTTTTCGCCGTGTGTCTGAACACTTTTTGGGAGCCTCCAAAGCTCCGGTTTTCTGAAATCAGCTCCATAGGCCGCTCAGAACTCCACCACGGCGCGGATTGATTTGCCTTCGTGCATCAACTCGAACCCGTGGTTGATCTCTTCCAGCTTGAGTTTGTGGGTGATCATCGGGTCGATCTCGATTTTGCCGTCCATGTACCAGTCCACGATCTTGGGCACATCGGTGCGGCCCTTGGCGCCGCCAAAGGCAGTGCCGCGCCAGACCCGGCCGGTGACCAGCTGGAACGGCCGCGTCGAAATCTCGGCACCCGCCGGGGCCACGCCAATGATGATGCTTTCGCCCCAACCCTTGTGCGCCGCCTCAAGCGCGGTGCGCATGACCTTGGTGTTGCCGGTCGCGTCAAAAGTGTAATCCGCGCCGCCCTTGGTCAGTTCGACCAGATGCGCGACCAGATCGCCCTCCACCTTGGACGGGTTCACAAAATCGGTCATGCCGAAATAGCGCCCGGTTTCCTCTTTGTCGTCGTTCAGATCAACGCCCACGACCTGATCCGCCCCCGCAAGGCGCAGGCCCTGAATCACGTTCAGGCCAATGCCGCCCAGACCAAAGACCACGCAGCGCGCGCCGATCTCGACCTTGGCGGTGTTGATCACAGCGCCGATGCCCGTGGTCACGCCGCAGCCGATGTAGCAAATCTTGTCGAACGGCGCGTCCTTGCGCACCTTGGCCAGCGCGATTTCCGGCACGACTGTGTGGTTGGCGAAGGTCGAACAGCCCATGTAGTGATAGATCGGCGTCCCATCGAGCATCGAGAACCGCGTGGTGCCGTCCGGCAGCAGCCCCTGCCCCTGCGTGACACGGATTTTCTGGCACAGGTTGGTCTTGCCCGACAGGCAATATTCGCACTCGCGGCATTCCGGCGTATAAAGCGGGATCACATGGTCGCCGACTTCCAGCGTGGTCACCCCCTCGCCGACTTCCAGCACAATGCCCGCGCCCTCATGGCCCAGAATGGACGGGAAAATCCCCTCCGGATCGTCGCCCGAGCGGGTGAATTCATCGGTATGGCACAGGCCGGTGGCCTTGATCTCCACCAGAACCTCCCCCCGCTTGGGGCCCTCAAGATTGACCTCCATGATTTCAAGCGGCTTTCCGGCTGCAACGGCTACGGCGGCGCGTGTTTTCATCATGCTCGTTCTCCTAAAACTATTTGCTGCAAAAGGCCCAAGAGCGGCCCGATTGTCAAGCAAACTGGGACAACAGCACTGTTGTGATAATTAGCAATATACGTTCATTTACATCACATCTGATTAGTAAAATTTACAATTCACAATATACTGGTCTTCCCGCTTTGCTGATAGCTCTGACCGGAAGGTACCATTATCAGGAGGTTAACATGGACCAGCGAAAACGGACGCTCGCCAAAGCAATGACATGGCAGACGATGGGCTTTGTGATGATGGTTGTCCTGGGCTATCTGACGACTGGATCATTCACTGCTGCGGGTGGGTTGGCCATCGCTACCTTTGTTGTCGGAACAATAAGTTACGTCCTGCACGAACGGGTATGGGCAAAAATCCGGTGGGGTGTGATGGACGCCGATCAAAGATAGACGGAAATTGACAAAAAGGTCATCAGCCAAGCGGGGCGTTGGACTTGATACGGCGCAGCACGACATTGGTTTGTGCGGAATTGACCGCAGGCTGGCGGAACAGGAACTGCTCCAGAAACGCGTTGTATGCATCAATGTCGCGGCAAAGCACGCGCAGGTGATAATCGGCCTGCCCGGTGGTGGCGAAACACTCAGTCACTTCATCGCGGGTACGCACAGCATCAATGAACCGCGAGAGCGCCGCACTGTCGTGGCGGGTCAGATGCACATGCACAATCGCCTCGAAGTGAAGCTCCAGTGCCGCGGGGTTCACAATCGCGCCATAGCGTTCGATGACGCCAGCAGCTTCCAATGCCCGCACGCGACGCCAACAGGCAGACGCCGAAATATTCAACTGCTCTGCCATTTGCGCATTGGGCAAACGCGAGTCTTGCTGCAAGAGGCGGACAAGCTTTCGATCTGTTGCGTCCATGTTGTTCAATCCGGTTAAATTACCCAATATTCCTGACATTTGTGAAATATTCTATCAGATATTACCAGAAATCCACCACCAATAGATGCGGTATTTCATCTTCCATGCGCTATCATCTGCTGTGAGGAGACCTGCCATGACCACACCCGTACATGATTTTCAGACCTACCAGCTTGACGACCGATACGCCCAAACCCGTGGCCGCGTTTTTTTGACTGGCACACAGGCGCTGGTACGGATCATGCTGGATCAGGCACGACGCGACCACGCAGCGGGGATGAATACTGCGGGATTTGTGTCCGGATATCGCGGCTCTCCCCTCGGCGCGCTGGATCAGGAGATGTGGCGCACCGCCAACCGGCTTGATGCGGCAGGGGTCAAATTCATGCCTGCGGTGAACGAAGATCTGGGCGCAACTGCCGTGCTGGGCGCACAGCAAGCGCATCTGGACCCGCATGCGCAAGTCGATGGCGTGTTTTCCATGTGGTACGGCAAGGGCCCCGGCGTAGATCGGTCCGGTGATGCGTTGAAACATGGAAACGCATACGGATCAGCCCCAAAAGGCGGCGTGCTGGTGGTGGCAGGGGACGATCATGGCTGCGTGTCCTCTTCGATGCCGCATCAGTCTGACGTCGCGTTCATGGCGTGGTTCATGCCGACGCTAAACCCCGCATCCGTTGCGGAGTATCAGGCTTTCGGGGAATATGGCTTTGCCCTCTCCCGGTTTTCCGGGACTTGGGTGGGGTTCAAGGCGATCTCGGAAACCGTCGAAAGTGGCGCGTCGGTCGATTTGACAGCTGATCGTGCATTTGAACAGCCCGACTATACCGCTCCGCAAGGCGGGTTGCATGTGCGGTTGGGTGATCTGCCCTCTGCGGCGATCGAAACGCGCATCCATGATAAACTCGAGGCGGTGCAGGCCTTTGTCGAAGCCAACCCGATTGACGTGCACATCTACGGCAATGGCGACGCACCCTATGGGATCGTGACAACCGGAAAAGGGCATCTGGACACCCTGGAAGCATTGCGCCTTCTGGGTCTGGACGAAGCGCGCTGCATTGCCCTTGGGATCGACATCTACAAGGTCGGGATGGTTTGGCCACTTGCGCGCCGCGACGCGCTGGATTTCGTTAAAGGCAAACGCGAAGTGCTGGTGATCGAAGAAAAACGCGGCATCATTGAAAGCCAGTTCAAAGAGGCCTTCTATGACTGGCCCGGTTCAAAACCCGCGCGCATGGTGGGAAAGCATGACGAAAACCTCGATCCGCTGGTGCCTTGGACGGGAGAGCTTTCGCCCCTGCTGCTGGTGCCGATCATTGCCGCGCGTCTGGATGCCTTTTTTCCGGCAGAAAAGCTGCTCGAAAAAGCCCATCAACTGACCGACCAGCCGCCGCAATTGCTCAATGTCGCGGGTGCCACCCGCACACCCTATTTCTGTTCCGGTTGTCCGCACAACACGTCAACCAAAGTGCCCGAGGGGTCGACTGCAAATTCCGGTATCGGCTGCCATGTGATGGCGTCGTGGATGGATCGCGAAACTGCGGGCTTTGCCCAGATGGGCGGCGAAGGTGTACCGTGGATTGGCACCTCCATGTTCAATGGTGGCAAACATGTCTTTCAGAATTTGGGCGAAGGCACGTGGTATCATTCGGGGTCACTGGCGATCCGCCAAGCGGTCGCAGCCAAGGCCAACATCACCTATAAGATCCTTTATAACGACGCGGTTGCCATGACAGGTGGTCAACCCGTGGACGGGCCCGTGTCTGTGCATGGCATTGCCCAATCCGCGCGGGCCGAAGGGGTCAAGCGTATCGCTCTTGTCTCGGACCAGCCCGGGAAATTCAGGCACGCCGATTTCCCAGCCGGCACAACTTTCGATCACCGCCGCGACCTTGATACCGTGCAACGTGAACTGCGGGAGATTCCCGGTGTGACGGTGCTGATCTATGAGCAGACCTGCGCAACCGAAAAGCGCCGCCGTCGCAAGAGGGGTTCGATGCAAGACCCCGCGCGATTTGTGATGATCAACGATCTGGTTTGCGAAGGTTGCGGCGATTGCAGCCTTGAAAGCAACTGCCTGAGTGTGGAGCCCAAGAAGACCGAGTTCGGCACCAAGCGGCAGATCAACCAATCAACCTGCAACAAGGACTATTCCTGCCTGAACGGCTTTTGCCCGTCATTCGTAACTATCCAAGGCGGCAAGCGACGCAAGAAAAGCGGTGCCGGTCTGGATGTCGCAGCGCTTGTTTCCTCGCTGCCCCAACCGGATATGCCAAGCCTTGAAAAGCCCTACAATCTGTTGGTCACGGGCGTTGGCGGCACTGGCGTTGTCACAGTCGGCGCGCTGATTTCGATGGCCGCCCATCTTGAAGGCAAAGGATCAAGCGTTCTTGATTTTACCGGTTTCGCGCAGAAGTTCGGCACAGTGTTGGGATACGTACGGCTGGCCGCGCACCCTGCCGATGTTCATCAGGTTCGCATAGATCAGGGTTCGGCCGACGCGGTGATCGGATGTGACATGGTGGTCAGTTCGGCGCCCAAAGCATCCTTGCACTACAGCAAAGGCACGCGCATTGTGCTGAACCGCGCCGAAATGCCGACCGGTGATCTGGTGCTGAACCGCGATGCCGACCTGCGCATGGATTCCCGTGAGGCGGCGATTGCGGCTGTCGTTGGTGCCGAAAATCTGGCCGCGTTTGACGCCAACGCGCTGGCAGAGACGCTGATGGGCGATGCGGTGTTTGCCAACGTAATGATGCTGGGCTTTGCGTGGCAAAGCGGGCTGGTACCGGTGTCGCTGATGGCGCTGCATCAGGCGATCGAGTTAAACGGCGTCGCAGCGGAAAAGAACAAGGATGCCTTTTCCTATGGTCGCGTCATGGCAGACAGCCCTCAAAAGCTGGAACAACAGGCCGAGGTGAAAAAAGTGGAAACACCAAGTGATCTGATTGCAAAGCGGATGGCGTTTCTATCGGATTATCAGAATGTTACATATGGAGAGCGTTACAAGGCAACGCTGGAAGATTTTGCTGCCAAACGTACACTCTGCAGCGATGATCTTTTGCGCGCAGCTGCGAAATCACTCTTCAAACTGATGGCGTACAAGGACGAATACGAAGTCGCGCGGTTGCATACGCAATCCGCCTTTGCCCAACAGATCGCGGCGGATTTTGAGGGAGACTACAAGGTAAAATACCACCTTGCCCCGCCGCTTTGGCCCACCGGGCATGATACGCGCGGGCGCCCGTTCAAAAAGGAATTCGGCCCTTGGATGGGCCGTGCGTTCAATGTCCTGGCACGCATGAAGGGCCTGCGTGGATCAATCTGGGATGTCTTTGCCTATAGCGCAGATCGCAAGCTGGAGGTCGAACTGATCGGATGGTTCGAGGACGTGATGAAAATCGTTGCCAATCAGGAAATGCCTGAAGATGAAGCGTTGGCACTACTCAAAGCGCCGATGGACATCAGAGGTTATGGTCCGGTAAAGGAAGCCGCCGCTGAAAAGATCCAATCAGAGGTGGCAAGTAAACTGGAAGCGTTCAGTGTTTCTTCTGTGCGTTGAAGGCATAAGCCGTAAGCACGTCTATCTCTGTCTGCGTCGGCACCCGCCCGGTAAAGCTCAGTACGTAATTGCCGGTGCGCTTCATGCGCTCGGAAAACGGCTCTGAAAGCTCAAGCGCGTAATATCCAACCTGCATGAAATACATCACGCGTGCGCGGACTTCGGCTTCGTCCTGCGGGTAATCGAACCGCTCAAAAAGTGCTGCAAAGGCGGCAACCCGTGCGCAGTCAGTCTGGTCAATCACGCGGCGCACAGCCCCGTCGCGTCGGGCCCATTCACGGATCGCAAAATCAAGTTGGTGATTGAATAGGGCCTGATCGAGCCAACATCGGAAAATGTTGCAGACGCCTTCCGTTATCGTCGCGCAGGGCATTGCAGCGTGATGGACAAGCATCGCGGTATTGGTGTTTTCCCATTCGTCCAGCAAGGCTGCCAACAGGTCTTTGCGGCTTTTGAAATACCAGTAAAAGCTGGAGCGGGATACACCCAACCGCTCGGATATAGACAGTACTTTAACCTCGCCCACCCCTTCGGAGACCAGCAGGTCCATCGCCACATTCAGCCAGTCAACGCGGGTAACTTTGGTATTTCCATAAAGAGGCGTCGGGTCGGTCATAGTCAACTTTCAGACGGGGCACGATCCTGTGAGGCGCATTTCACAGATGTGGGTCGCGTCCAGTTTGTCTGCATCCACACGAACGCTCAAGGCCTGATCAAAGAGGCCCAGCTAAATTGCCACAGATTTGTTTTTCAATCCTGATGGTCAAATACCTTTGGGGTTTTCATCACCCGACCATACGCGTTCGTATCCTCCGGCATCCTCGGCAAGCGTGCCGCCTTTCGATGCTGGCCCACCAAACGCAAACGGCGCGCCCCGCAAAGGGCGCACCGCTTTGTTCAGCTGGCTGTCGTATCAGGCCAGATCAAAACGGTCCGCGTCCATCACCTTGGTCCACGCTTTGACAAAGTCGCCGACAAACGCCTCTTTGAAATCGTCCTGTGCATAGACTTCGGCCAGCGCCCGCAATTGCGAGTTAGAGCCAAAGACGAGGTCAACGCGCGTGCCTGTGCGCTTGACCTCTCCCGTTTTACGGTCCTTGGCCTCAAACACCAGTTCGCTGGCGTCCGTGGGCGCCCATTCAACGCTCATGTCCATCAACGTGGCGAAAAAGTCGGTGGTCAGGACTCCGGGCGTGTCGGTCCAGACCCCGTGCTGCGCGCCGTCATGGTTTGCATCCAACACCCGCATCCCGCCAACAAGCACCGTCATTTCCGGCGCGGACAAAGTCAGCAATTGCGCGCGATCCACCAGCAGTTTCTCTGCCGGAACAGTATACTGCACCTTGAGATAGTTGCGGAAACCATCGGCTTCGGGTTCCAGTACGTCAAACCCTTCGGCGTCGGTCTGATCGGCACTGGCATCCGCACGACCCGTGGTGACAGGAACAGTAACGTCATGTCCCGCAGCCTTGGCCGCAGCCTCGACCGCCGCCGCACCGCCTAAAACGATCATGTCCGCCATCGACACACCATCAGGCTGTACGCCTTCCAGTGCTGTCAGCACCTTGGCCAATTGCGCCGGCTGGTTCACTTCCCAGTCCTTTTGGGGGGCCAGACGCACACGTGCGCCGTTGGCACCGCCGCGTTTGTCAGAACCACGGAACGTCCCGGCAGAAGCCCAGGCCGCCCCAACCAGTTCGGACACCGACAGACCAGTCGCCATGATCTTGGCTTTGATATCTGCAACCTGCCCATCGCTCAGCGGGCCGTTGCCTGCGGGAATTGGATCTTGCCAGATCAGATTTTCGGCAGGAACCTCTTTGCCCAAATACCGAGTCTTGGGGCCCATATCGCGGTGGGTCAGCTTGAACCAGGCCCGCGCATATGCATCAGCGAACTTTTCCGGGTTGGCGTGGTAGTCGCGCGAAATCGCGTTGTAGATCGGATCGACTTTCATCGCCATGTCGGCCGTTGTCATCATCGGAGCATGGGTCAATTCGCCGGTTTCGGCGTCCGGCACCGCATGGGCCAGTGCACCATTCGCAGGCTTCCACTGGTTCGCACCCGCCGGGCTTTTGGTCAGTTCCCATTCGTTGTTCATCAACGTGTCGAAATAGGACATGTCCCACTTGATCGGCGTCGGCGTCCATGCACCTTCGATACCCGAGGTTGTGGCGTTCACGCCAATCCCCGACAGGTGCCCATTTCTCCAGCCCAGGCCCATTTCTTCAATACCAGCCGCCTCAGGCTCCGCACCGACAAGGGTCGGATCACCCGCGCCATGCGCCTTGCCAAAGGTATGACCACCGGCCGTCAACGCAACAGTTTCAGCGTCGTCCATACCCATACGGGCGAATGTTTCGCGGATGTCATTGGCCGAGGCTTGCGGATCAGGATTGCCGTCGGGCCCTTCGGGGTTCACATAGATCAGCCCCATCTGCACAGCGGCCAGCGGGTTTTCCAGATCGCGCTCACCGGAATAGCGGCTGTTTGGTTTGTCCGAGGTCGCCAGCCATTCCACTTCAGTGCCCCAATAGACATCTTCCTCCGGCTCCCACACATCGGGGCGGCCGCCGCCGAACCCGAAGGTCTTAAAGCCCATGGTTTCCATTGCAACGTTGCCGGTCAGGATCATCAGATCGGCCCATGACAGAGCATTGCCGTACTTTTGTTTGATCGGCCACAACAGGCGGCGGGCCTTATCAAGATTGCCGTTGTCGGGCCATGAATTCAACGGCGCAAACCGTTGCTGACCAGAGCCGGAGCCACCACGACCATCACCTGATCGGTAGGTTCCTGCGGAGTGCCACGCCATGCGCACAAAGAACGGGCCGTAGTGGCCGTAGTCTGCTGGCCACCAATCCTGCGAATCTGTCATCAGTGCGGCGAGGTCTTTTTTCACCGCATCCAGATCCAGTTTCTTGAATGCTTCGGTGTAATTGAACGTGCCACCCATCGGATCGCCCAGCGGAGAATTCTGGTGCAGAATCTTGAGGTTAAGCTGATTGGGCCACCAATCCTTGTTAGACCGTACGCTGTTGGTGGTGTTTGCCGCGCTGCCATGCATTACTGGGCATTGGCCTGTTGGGGTGTCGTTTCCGTCCATGATACTCTCCATTTTCTCGATGATTTGGAACCATTCTAACAAAGAATTCGATTAAGTTTAAGTTGTAAAAAATGATGGCTGTAATAACTTGAAGTTATGAAAAGCCTTACCCTCAAGCAGTTCCGGTATTTTGAAGCCCTCGCTGCGCAGCGTCATTTCGGGCATGCCGCAGCTGTCTGCGCGATCTCTCAGCCCGCCCTGTCCGTGCAGATCAAAGAAATGGAACGCATTCTTGGCACTGCCCTTTTTGAACGTAGCGCGCGACAGGTCAGGCTGACGCCTTTTGGTGAGGCCTTTGCCCTGAGGGTGCGCGACATTCTACATCGTGTCGATGAACTGGAGGATCTGGCCCGCACAGCCCAAGGGCAATTCGTTGGCAAATTCCGAATGGGTGTGATCCCGACCATCGCGCCGTATCTTTTGCCGCGCGTGTTGCGCAATCTTGCGATCAGCCATGCGGGGCTCGACATCCATGTGCGCGAAACGCTCACGCCGAAACTGGTGCAGGAACTGTTGCAGGGCCGGATTGATACCGCCATCGTTGCCCTGCCGGTGTCAGAGCCTGCCTTGATGGAAATGCCGTTGTTTTCCGAGGATTTTCTGCTGGTGCGGCCCGCATCTGATGCCGATACGCCGGTACCAACCCCGGAAGAGTTGCGCAACCTGCGCCTGCTGTTGCTCGAAGAGGGTCATTGCTTTCGCGAACAGGCGCTGTCGTTTTGCAACCTTGGCCCCAGCCAGCCGCGGGACGGGCTGGATGGCAGTTCGCTTGCCACTTTGGTGCAAATGGTCGGCGCGGGTATTGGCGTGACCATGATCCCCGAAATGGCGCAAGCCGTTGAGACACGATCAGCCGCCGTGACCTGCGCGCGCTTCAACGGCGCGCAGCCTACGCGTCATATTGGCATGGTCTGGCGCAAAACCTCACCACTGGATGCCCAGTTGCGCGAAATTGCCGATGTTGTGCGCGCTAGCGCGTCTCCAGATAGTCCATCAGCTTCATGAACCACACAACACTTCCCAGCCCGCGCACCTGAACCCCCTGAAACGGGATCGCCTTGATGGGCGATGTCGGGAACGGCAGTGCATCGCCTGCCTTGCCCAACACCCGCTCTGCCATCACCCGGCCCATCACATTGGACATCGCAACGCCCCGCCCGTTATAGCCCAGCCCCACCAACAGCCCTTTGCGCGGTTCGTGCAGATGCGGCAGGTGGTCATCCGTAATTGCAATGCGCCCGCCCCAACGGTGCGACCAACCCACCCCCTTGAGTTGCGGAAAAACCCGTTCGGCGTCACGGCGCAACCAGTCAAAGCCCGCGATCTGACCGTTTGGCAGCGCCTTGCCGTGGCCGCCATAGACCATGCGATTGCCCGGTTCGCGGCGCGCATACATGATCACACGGCGGCTGTCAGAAATTGTGTGGCCCTGCGGCAGGATCGTGTCGATCACCTCTGGCGGCAGGGCCTCTGTGGCCATCTGGACCGGATGTACAGGAATGACGGATTTTGCCAGTTTCGGGATCAGGTTGTCGGTATAGCCGTTGGTGGCAACAATCACCCAGTCCGATGTCACCGCGCCCTGTGCGGTCTTCGCGATCCATTTATCCCCCTCCGGTGTCAGGCTGGTCACAGCAGAGCCACCAAATATCTGCACGCCGCGTTGCTTGCCCGCCTGCGCCAATCCCAGCGCAAGCGACAGCGGTTGTACCGCGCCGCCTTTGGGTGTTATCACCGCAGCACGATAGGCGTTTGAGCCGGACAACTTTGCAACATCTGCCCCCTCGATAATCTGCATGCCTGCACCGTGGGCGTTCCATTCCGTGACCCCTTCACGGGCATGGCGCAGTGCACGGTCATTGTGCAGCACCCGCAGCCATCCGTTCTGGCGCGCCTCACAATCAATCTGGTAGGTCTTGATAAGATCAAACAATTCATCCGCCGAGCCGAGCGACGTTTCGGTCAACCTTTCGAAATGTTTTTCCCCCAGAATTTTACGCAGCTTTGATGGCGGGTTGAACGGCAGCATCGGATTGACCTGCCCACCGCTGCGCCCCGACGCCCCATAGGCCACATCGCCTGCATCCAGCACCGTAACAGAGGTGCCCGCCTCTGCCAGCATCAGCGCGGCACGCAGGCCCGTGAAACCGGCACCAATCACTGTCACATCTGTATTGATCGCACCCGCAAGGGCGGGATGCAGTTCGCTTTGCGGCGCGGTGTCCGCCCAAAAGGGCTTGAACCCCGGCGCATTGGCAGTGATCTGAACGTTCATCTTGTGGGGCCTTTGCTAGAAGGAACGGCACCCGCCGGGACAGGACTTGTCAGCGGGGCAGCCGATGGCGTTAGATACACCAAAGCAGGCGGGGCAGACTATGACCAGATCACAGGCATCAAACGGGCCAGTACCGCGCGGATTTCCTCCCACAGAGTACCAAACGCGCCTCGCGCGGGCGCAAACGATGATGGCGCAAGCAGGCCTGAGCGCGCTGATGCTGAGCACCGAACCCGAAGTCCGCTATTTCACCGGATACCTGACGCGATTCTGGGAAAGCCCGACGCGGCCGTGGTTTCTGGTGGTTCCGGCGCAGGGTGATCCGGTCGCGGTCATCCCCTCCATCGGGGCCAGCTTGATGGGACAAACGTGGATCTCGGATATCCGCAGCTGGTCCGCACCGGATTTGCGCGATGACGGGGTCAGTTTGCTGGCTGATACACTCGCCGAAGTGGCGGGCAGCGGCGGCCTGATCGGCATCCCGTCAGGCCATGAAAGCCACCTGCGCATGCCTCTTGCGGATTTTGCACGCCTCAGATCGGCATTGAGCGACCAAAGCCTGACGGATGACGCCGGGATCATGCACCGGCTGCGTCTGGTCAAATCACCTGCCGAGATTGCCAAAATCCGGCAGGCCTGCGCCATTGCCGGACGGGCGTTCGCGCGTGTGCCTGAAATCGCGCAGGCTGGAACACCGCTGGATCACGTGTTTCGCCGCTTTCAGATACTGTGTCTTGAAGAAGGTGCGGATTTTGTTCCGTATCTTGCCGGTGGTGCCGGACCGGACGGTTACGGCGATGTCATCTCGCCAGCCACGCAAACGCCACTTGAAACCGGTGACATCCTGATGCTCGACACCGGATTGGTTTGGGACGGCTATTTTTGTGATTTCGACAGAAATTTTGCGGTCGGGGCACCTTCGGCCTGTGCAACGTCAGCCTACACCAGATTGATGGAGGCGACAGAGGCAGGCTTGCAGGCCGCCAGACCCGGAAATACGGCAGCGGATATTTTCCACGCTATGGATGCCATCACAACCGGCGGTGCGGGTGGGTCGGACGCGGGGCGGTTGGGGCACGGACTGGGTATGCAACTGACCGAAGGGCTGTCTTTCATTGCGGGCGACACAACGGCGATCGAACCCGGGATGGTCCTGACACTTGAACCCGGTGTGGAGACCCGCGAGGGCCGGATCATGGTACACGAGGAAGATATTGTGATTACTGAAACCGGCGCCGAATTTCTGTCTCCGCGCGCTGGCCCGGCTTTACCCGTGATCTGAGGGATCCATGACGCATTTCAATTATACGCTTGAAGGACCCATCGGCACCCGCGCCACGCTGGGTTTGGTCGTTTTGCAAACCGATGAAACACTTGAGCATGACTTTCGCCGCCTGTTCACCGCACCCGATGTCAGCCTTTATGTCACCCGCGTGCCCAGCGGGGCGGATGTGACCCCTGAAACACTGGCAAGCATGTCCGTCGCTCTGCCCGCTGCGACACGCCTGCTGCCGCCCGCATTGACGTATGACGTGGTCGGATACGGCTGCACCTCGGGCACCGCAGTGATCGGGCCGGATATGATCGCGAAACAGGTGCGCGCGGGATGCAGAGCGGCACATGTGACAGAACCGGTCAGCGCATTGGTCGCACTTTGCGCGGCGCGGGGTGTTTCAAGGCTGGCGTTTCTGTCGCCCTACATCGAAAGCGTCAGCGCGACCTTGCGCCATGCGTTAAACGTACGCGGCGTCGCGACGCCTGTGTTCGGGTCATTTGACGAGGCCGAGGAAACCAGGGTCGCAAAGATTTCAAAATCCTCGCTTTATGACGCGGCGATGGCGCTGGGGGCATCCGATCAGGTAGATGCCGTTTTTCTGTCCTGCACAAACCTGCGCACGCTGGATGTGATCCCGCAGATCGAAGCGGATATTGGCAAGCCTGTGTTTTCCTCAAATCAGGCGCTTGCCTGGCACATGGGAAACCTTGCAGGCCTGTGATTTCAACATGCAGGATGGTCCACAGAGGTATCTACGTCAGGACAGTTTTGCTGCCAGCCCTTGCAGCATATTGATACAGGCGGACAACTGGCTGATCTCAAGGTATTCATCCGGCTTGTGCGCCTGTTCAATTGACCCCGGTCCGCAAACCAGCGCGGACATGCCCAACGCCTGAAATATCCCCGCTTCGGTTCCGAATGAAACCACATCGCAACCATTTGCCCCCGTCAGCGCCATGACCAGATCGCGAGCGGCATTATCCGCCATTGGCGTCAGGCCGATCACCTCACCGATGATCTCCGTATCAATACTTGCATCAGGCCAGATGCTGCGCATTTCGGGCAGCAGGATATTTTCGACGAGATCGGCAAGATTGTCTTTCACAAGGTCGGCATCGCCGTGCTGAACAGGGCGCATTTCCCAGTTCACAATCGCCCTGCCCGGGATCACGTTGGTGGCCACCCCACCCTGCATTGTGCCAACATTGATCGTTGTCCATGCAGGATAAAAAGCGCTGCCCACAGGTGCGCGCGCCTTCAGCGTCATGCGTAGCTCGAGCAATCGCGAAACGTAGCGCACCGCATATTCGATCGCATTCACGCCAAGGTCGGGCAATGACCCATGCCCGTCACGACCCTGAAAACGTGTGCAATACTCAAAACAGCCTTTGTGCCCGTCGATCATCGACATCCCCGTCGGCTCCCCCACGATCACAAGGGACGGGCGGTCCTCGCGTTGCGCAAGGTGCCGCGCAAGTGCCTGTGCGCCAAGGCAGCCGGTCTCCTCGTCATAGGTGAACGCAAAATGCAGGGGCCGGGCAGTGGCGGAGCGGGCCAGATCAGGGGCGAGCGCGATGCAGGCGGCGATAAATCCCTTCATATCACAGCTGCCCCGACCAAACAGCCGATCCGCGCGGCGGTGCAATTCAAACGGGTTGCTGGCCCAATCCTGATCCGTCACAGGCACCACATCCGTATGCCCCGCCAACAGGATACCCCCTGCCTGCGAAGGCCCCATTGTGGCATAAATATTCGCCTTTTGGCCCGTTTCATCACGATAAAGCGCGACGTGTGCACCTGCGGATTCAAGGCGGTCGGCCAGATCGTCAATCATCGCAAGATTGCTGTCAGGCGACTCGGTTGGAAAAGCAATCAGGTCGGATAGAATGTCGATGCTACGATCTAGGTGCGACATGGATCAGTCCTTCACAAACAGCTTGCGCTCGATGTTGCAGAATGTTTCTGCGGGTCCGTCCTCAGTAATCAGGATACTTTCGGTTATCTCAAGGCCCCAACCGTCCATCCACAAACCGGGCATAAAGTGAAACGTCATTCCGGGCTGCAGCACTGTCTCGTCTTCGGGCCGCAGGGACATGGTGCGTTCGCCCCAGTCGGGCGGATAGGAAAGCCCGATGGCATAGCCACAGCGCGCACCACGATCTATCCCCGCACGGTCCATCACGTCGCCCAACGCATTGGCAATATCGCGGGTCTGGTTGCCCGCACGGGCCTGCTCCAGCCCGGCTTCCAATCCTTCGATCAGGGCGGCTTCACCACGTTTGATGTGATCCGGCGGCGTGCCCAGAAAGACGGAGCGCGAAAGCGGCACATGGTAGCGGCGATAACACCCTGCGAGTTCGAAGAACGTAACTTCGCCGTGTCGCATTTCATCGCCATTCCACGTCAGGTGCGGGGCGGCAGCATCACTACCTGACGGCATCAGCGGTACAATCGCGGGATAATCACCCCAGATATCGTCCACACCTGTGATCCCGGCAGCGGAGATTTCAGCGGCCAGTTCGTTTTTGCGCACACCGGGGGCGGCGCGGTCTATGGCCAGACGCGTGATCTTCTCAGAAATACGTGCCGCGCGGCGCATAAAGGTGATTTCTTCGTCCGACTTGATCGCGCGCTGCCAGTTCACAAGCGCCGTAGCATCCACGATCTTTGCATCCGGCACGGCCCCCATCAACGCCGTATAAGCCTTGGCCGAGAAATAGTAATTGTCCATCTCGACACCGATCCGGCCCTTGTCCCAACCGCGCGCGGCAAGTTTGACGGCAAGATCCTGCATCGGGTGGCGCACCGTGGACTGCACAAAGTGATCGAGGTAGAATTCGATATCCGTCACATGCGTATCGACTGTGCGCGCCGCACCATTTGCATCCTGCCGACGCCCCCACCAGAACGGTTTGCCCTCCAACGGGACGACCACGGCCTGATGCACATAAAAGGACCAGCCGTCATAGCCCGTCAGCCACGCCTGATTGGAAGGGTCGGTCGCCACCAGAACATCGATCCCCGCCAGTTCCATCGCCGCTCGGGTCTTTGCCAGCCGCCGGGCATATTCAGCTTCCGAAAAAGGCAATTCGGGGGCTTTGTTCATTTCATGCGTCCTTTGTCCCAGTTTCGCTGAAAGGATCAGCGAAATGCAGAGGAATAACAAATGAATTAAGCATCTTCGGCCATTTGGTTGGACGTATCTGTTCGTTGCGTTTTGTCTGGTTGCAAAGCGAACACTTGCGTGTATGGTCAGGGCTGATCACCGCAAAGGCGACAAAAAACACCTGGGGAGGTGCTAATTGCTCGACACTAACAGCAACGACGGATTCGTCGTATTCGACCGTGTACAGAAAAGCTATGACGGCGAAATACTTGTGGTCAAAGACCTCAATCTTTCCATCGGCAAGGGCGAATTTCTGACAATGCTCGGGCCATCAGGGTCCGGCAAGACCACCTGCCTGATGATGCTGGCAGGATTCGAAACAGCAACCCACGGCGATATCCTGCTGGACGGAAAACCGATCAACAACATTTCCCCGCACAAGCGTGGCATCGGCATGGTGTTTCAGAACTATGCCCTGTTCCCGCACATGACGATTGCCGAAAATCTCGCTTTTCCGCTGGAAGTCCGCAAAATGGGCAAAGCCGAGCGTGAGGAAAAGGTGCAACGTGCACTGGATCTGGTCCAGATGGGAGAATTCGGCGGGCGGCGGCCTGCACAATTGTCCGGTGGTCAACAACAGCGGGTCGCGCTGACCCGCGCGCTGGTGTTTGAGCCTGATCTGGTGCTGATGGACGAACCTCTTGGCGCACTTGACAAACAACTGCGCGAAACCATGCAATTCGAAATCAAGCGTATTGCCGATAATTTGGGCATCACTGTGGTCTACGTAACCCATGACCAGACCGAAGCCCTGACCATGTCCGACCGCGTTGCCGTATTTGAGGATGGCCGCATTCAACAGCTGGCGCCACCGGATGAATTGTATGAAGAGCCAAAGAACAGCTTCGTTGCGCAGTTCATCGGTGAAAACAACACGTTGGAAGGTGTCGTACAAGAGATCAAAGGCGGTATCGCGCTGGTCAAGCTGAACGACGGCAGCCTGATTGATGCCAAGCCGGTCAATGTCTCCAAGCCCGGTGAGCACACGCAGGTGTCCATCCGTCCGGAGCGGGTGGAAATCAACCCGCAATTGGGCAAGACCGCGCATACGCTCAAGGCCGAAGTGCTGGAATTTATCTACATGGGCGATGTGTTCCGCACCCGACTGCGGGTCGCGGGCAACGACAATTTCATCGTCAAGACACGCAACCGTGCCGATCAGGCGCGGCTGGAGCCGGGCACGCAGGTCGACATCGGCTGGCTGCCACAGGATTGCCGCGCGTTGGATGCCTGAATACGGCCCCGACGCGCCCAAGATGTCGCGTGGCCTTCACGCTGCGCGATGAACACAGAGTATGTGATCAAACCCGTTGTCACAGACTTTTAACAAGTTAGCGGGTAAAAAATTGGGAGAATTCCAAATGAAAATGACCAAAACACTTTTGGCCACCACCGCCCTCACTGTTGCTGGCGCATCTGCGTTTGCTGACGGTCATATGGCGAACGAAATGACCATCGTATCCTGGGGTGGCGCATATTCTGCTTCACAGCAGAACGCGTATCACGACCCCTATACTGAAAAAACCGGGGTCAAGATCATCAACGACGAATCCTCAGCCGAGGCCGTTTCCAAATTGCGCGCAATGAACGAAGCGGGCAACGTCACATGGGATGTGGTTGACGTGGTTGCCTCAGACGCCCTGCGTCTGTGCGACGAGGGTCTGGCGATGGAAATCGACCCTGACACCATGCTGGCCGATGGCGATGATGGTTCCAAAGCCTCCGAAGATTTCGGTGAGCTGCTGGTGGGCGACTGCTTTATCCCGCAGATCGTGTATTCCACAACGATTGGCTACCGTACCGATCTCGTGGGTGACACACCGCCCACCGACATTTGCGCGATTTTCGATACAGAAACGTACCCCGGCAAGCGGTCGCTGGAAAAGCGTCCGATCGGCAACATGGAATGGGCTTTGCTCTGTGACGGCGTTGCCAAAGAAGACATCTATGATGTGCTGGAGACCGAAGAAGGTCAGCAAAAGGCACTCGACAAGATGGCGACGATCAAGGACGACGTGATCTGGTGGTCTGCCGGTGCTGACACACCCCAGCTTCTGGCTGACGGTGAAGTGATCATGGGTTCCACCTATAACGGTCGCTTGTTCTCGCTGATCGAAGAGCAAAAGCAGCCCGTCGCAATGATGTGGGACGCGCAAGTCTTTGACCTTGATGGTTGGATCATCCCGACCGGTCTGTCCGATGAGCGCAAAGCGCGTGCGCTGGACTACATCATGTTCGCGACAGACACACAGCGTCTCGCGGATCAGGCCAAGTACATTTCCTACGGTCCTGCACGTAAGTCTTCTGCACCGCTGGTCGGCAAGCATGCCGAGCTGGGCATCGACATGGCACCTCATATGCCAACAGATCCTGAGAACGCCAAGAACACGTTCCTTTATAACTACGAGTTCTGGGCAGACTATCGCGACGATATCGACGCGAAGTTCCAGGCATGGCTGGCACAATAAGCCTTTGAAAACGGGGCGGACACCTGTGTCCGCCCTACCCCACCCCCCGCGCAGGGCGCACGATAGTCCCGCCCGCCCGCAAAGGAATTCCTTATGAGCGATGCCGCAGACGCCACCCCCGCCCCCACCCGCGCAGATGCCCGCAAGGCCGCACAGGCAAAGGGGCCGGTTCTGGCAGCGGATGGCACCCCGCTCAAGCGCTCTCTGAACCGCGCACTGCGGCTGTCGAAAATGCGCGCACTTGCGCTTATTGCACCACTTTTGATTTTTGTACTGGTCACCTTTATCGCGCCAATCGCGGACATGCTGTTCCGCTCTGTCGAGAACCAGATCGTTTCCGACACTCTGCCCCGCACCGTGACGGCCCTGAAAGACTGGGACGCAGACGCAGGCACGCCGCCAGATGATACCGTATTCGAAGCGTTGTACCGCGACATGTACCGCGCTGTCGAAGCCAAGAACCACACCAAGCTCGGTGGCCGCCTGAATTATGAACTGACAGGCGTGGCATCGCTGTTTCGCAAATCGGGCCGCAAGGTCGAGGATATGGGCGAGGTCTATCAGGACCAGTTCGAGGACCTGAGCCCGTTCTGGAAAGACGGCGAGAACTGGAATGCCATGATGGGCTCCGATGCGTGGCTGGAAAAGATGGCAGCATGGGACCCCAAAAACAAAGCGGCACAGCCCGCCTTCAAATTACGCGAAGGTGTGGCAGAAATCCTTCCCGAAACCGCTGAAGTGTTCACGGATTACGCCCGTTTTGTGCGGGTCGAAGATCAAAAAAACCTCGCCAAGCAAGACCCGTGGGCTCTGGCCTACTCCGCGCTTTATAGCGATCTGACAGGCGACCAGAGTGGCGCTGTAAAGAGCTACGCCGGTCCCGGCGCAGCAGAACTTTCGCAAGCCGCCGATGCCGTTGGCGGCTTTGAAACCGTTAACTACCGCGCAGCCTTTGAAAAGATCGACAAGGATTGGGCCGATCCTGAAGTCTGGTCAACAATCCGCACCTATTCGCCGACACTGACCAGCGGGTATTTCCTGAACTCAATCGATATGAAAAAGACCGCGGACGGCGCTGAATGGCGCCCGGACAACCAGCAGATTTACCTGAAGCTATTCTGGCGCACCCTGCTGATGTCGGTGGCAATTACCTGTATGTGCATCCTGCTGGGCTATCCCGTTGCATGGCTGCTGGCCAACCTGCCGGCGCGCAGTGCCAATGTCCTGATGATCCTTGTTCTGTTGCCGTTCTGGACGTCACTACTGGTGCGTACCTCGGCATGGAAGGTGATGCTGCAACAGCAGGGCGTCGTGAACGACACACTTGTCTGGTATCACTCCACCATAGTGGGCAAAGTTCTGGATCCGCTGATTACCTTCCTGCTGAATATCCTGATTGGCCTGCTCAACGTCCTGACGTTCGTCTGGAACCTGATCAACGGTCTGTGGGGGGCGGCGAACGTCGAACTCTTTACCTACGCAAGTCTGGGGTTCGAGCGTCTGGCGCTGATCAACAATGTAACCGGTACAGTAATCGCGATGACGCACATCCTGCTGCCGTTCATGATCCTGCCGCTCTATTCGGTGATGGCAACCATCCCACCCACCTATCTGCGTGCTGCCAAAAGTCTTGGCGCGACCAACTGGACGGCTTTCTGGCGGGTGTATTTTCCCCAGTCCGTACCCGGCATCGGGGCGGGGTCGATCCTCGTGTTCATCCTGTCCATTGGCTATTACATCACGCCTGAAATCGTTGGCGGCACCAAGGGCGTGTTCATTTCCAACCGGATTGCCTATCACATCTCAAGCTCTCTGAACTGGGGCTTGGCGGCTGCCTTGGGCGCAATCCTGTTGGCGGCGGTGATGTTGCTCTATTACGCCTATGACAAGATCGTCGGCATCGACAATGTAAAGTTGGGGGGCTGAGAACATGGCCACACGTTCAAGCATTTCCCGCTACGCCCCATGGATCGGTCTGGTAACCCTTGCAGTTTTGGGTCTGGTCACCGCTGGCGTGCCCTACGCCATCCTTGGTGCGCTATTCGGCTGGTTCATCGGCTGGTTCGTCTTTTGGGTCATCGAGCGGCGCTATCGCGAAAACATTCCGACCTATTACAGTACTGGCCAGATGCTGTGGCATTACGGTTTCCGCGTAATTTGCGGGGCAATCTTTATCTTTCTGATCACACCGATTCTTGTGGTGATGCCGCTCAGCTTTAACGCCGAGGATTTCTTTACCTTTACGCCCGAGATGCTGGCCTTTGATCCGGCAGGCTATTCGCTGAAACACTATCGTGATTTCTTTAGCAATCAGGACTGGCAGAACGCTGTGCGCAACTCTATCCGCATTGCGCCCATGGCCACCCTGTTGTCGGTGACATTCGGCACACTGGCCGCCATTGGTCTCAGCCAGCCGCATGTGCCGTTTCGCCGTGCCATCATGGCGATCCTGATTTCACCGATGATTGTGCCGCTTATCATTTCGGCAGCTGGTATGTATTTCTTTTACAGCCGCATCGGGTTGCAGGGGACGTACATTGGTGTCGTTCTGGCGCATGCCGCCCTCGGCATTCCGTTTGTTATCATCACTGTCACTGCAACTTTGGTGGGGTTCGACAACTCGCTGACACGTGCCGCTGCAAATATGGGCGCATCCCCTGTGCGCACGTTCTTCAAGGTGCAGATGCCACTGATCCTTCCGGGCGTCATCTCTGGTGGATTGTTCGCATTTATCACGTCATTTGACGAGGTCGTTGTGGTATTGTTCGTCGGCTCAGCAGGGCAAAAGACATTGCCGTGGCAGATGTTCACCGGATTGCGCGAACAGATCAGCCCGACCATTCTCGCGGTAGCGACATTGCTGGTGATTATATCCGTGCTTCTGCTCAGCACGCTTGAATTGCTGCGCCGACGGTCCGAACGGTTGCGGGGCATGTCACCGGGGTAACTTCGCCCGCGACCAAGCGCACCGCGCGAAAGGTGATCGAAAGCGATGTTATATCAGCAACCCTGCCGCGCCTTCGTGGCGCAGCAAAGCGACCTTGGTTTCTACTCCGCCGCGCCCGGAGAATCCGGTTAGCCCCTTTGCGCCCATCACACGGTGGCAGGGTATAATCACCGGAATCGGGTTACCGCCGCAGGCCTGCCCGACCGCTTGGGCAGGGACACCAAGTTCTTTTGCGATCTCGCCATAAGTGCGGGTATATCCAAACGGTATAGCCGACATGACGGTGCAGACATCCCGCTGGAAATCACTGCCCTTTACAGTCAGCGGCAGGTCGAAAACCTCCAGAGCGCCGTGCGCATAGGCAACCATCTGCGCGGCGGCAGCGTCCAACAGATCCGACTGATCATTATGCGTCACGCGCGTCCAATCGAGCGCAGAAATTGCCCCGTCCTCTTCGGTCAGGGTGAGATCACCAAATTGGGTTGATATAGTAAGGCGTTTCATCGCGAGAGGATGCGCCGTAGCACACCTGTCCGCAATCCGTTTCCTGCGCATCAGGTGGGCCAAAGGCCCACCTTACCGAAATGCCGTAAGGTGCAGATCTTCTGCACCCACCGCCATTAACCCATCGCTTCATCGCAGCGTTTGCACACGCCGGGATGGGCATGTGTGCCCACGTCCGGCAGTACTTTCCAGCAGCGTGCGCATTTCTCGCCGGTAGCCTTGGCAAAGACGACCGCAACACCCGCCGTTTCCGGCAGTTTGAACGCATCAACGGGGGGTGCATCGCCTGTTACAGTGATGTCCGACGTGATGCTGATGTCTTCAAAGGATACGCTTTCCAGTGCTGCGCGCTGGTCCGCATCATCGACATAGACAACTGGTGCAGCTTCCAGCGAGGCGCCGATAACCTTCTCCACCCGCTGCACTTCCAAGGCGGCCGTCACAACGCGCCGCGCCGCGCGCACCTGTGCCCATTTGGCGGCCAGTTCCGCGTCCAGCCACGCTTTTGGCGTTTCCGGCATGTCCACCAGATGGACTGAGCTTTCCTCACCCGGGAACCGTTCCAGCCAGACCTCTTCCATAGTGAAGACCAGCACAGGCGCCAGCCAGGTGGTCAACCGGTGGAACAGGATATCCAGCACCGAACGCGCGGCACGACGGCGTAGGGTGTCGCCGTCACAATAGAGCGCGTCCTTGCGGATATCGAAGTAGAATGCCGACAGGTCCACCGTCGCAAAGGTAAAGACAGCCTGAAACACACCCTGAAAATCGAACCGCGCAAAACCGTCACGCACGATAGTGTCCAATTCCGCAACGCGGTGCAGCACCCACCGCTCCAACTCCGGCATATCTGCAGGATCGACGCGATCCGCCTCGCTGAAATCGTTCAAAGCACCAAGCATATAGCGCATGGTGTTGCGCAACCGGCGATAGCTGTCCGCGGTCCCTTTGAGGATCTCGTCCCCGATCCGCTGGTCCAGCGTATAATCGGTCTGCGCCACCCAAAGGCGCAAAATATCGGCGCCGTATTGGTCTACGATCTTTTGGGGCACAATCGTGTTGCCGATGGACTTGGACATTTTCATGCCCTTGGCATCCAGCGTAAACCCGTGAGTCACCACATTCCGGTAAGGCGCATGTCCCGTTGTACCGACCGATTGCAACAGCGAGGAATGGAACCACCCGCGATGCTGGTCGGTGCCCTCCATATAGACATCTGCAATGCCGTCTTCGGTCCCGTCCGGGCGGTCGCGCAGGGTAAAGGCATGGGTCGAACCGGAATCAAACCAGACATCCAGAATGTCGGTGACTTGCTCATACTCATCAGGGTTCACGATCCCCTTGAGGAAACGCTCCTTGGCACCATCTTCGTACCACGCATCCGCGCCTTCAACCTCAAAAGCCTCGACGATCCGTTGGTTGACCTCTGCGTTGCGCAGCAGGAAACCTTCATCCGTGGGCAACACACCTTTGCGCGTGAAGCAGGTCAGCGGTACACCCCATGCGCGTTGACGCGACAGCACCCAGTCCGGGCGCGACTCCATCATCGCATGCAGGCGGTTACGCCCTGACTTGGGCGTCCAGTTCACGCGGTCAATTTCGCTCAGCGCCCGCGCGCGGATCGTAAAGGCGTCATCCCCGATCTTCAACGTCTTATCAATGGCGGCAAACCACTGCGGGGTGTTGCGATAGATCACCGGCGCTTTGGAGCGCCATGAGTGCGGATAGGAGTGCTTGATTTTTCCCCGTGCGAGCAGCCCGCCGACCTCGACCAGTTTGTCGATGATTGCAGCGTTTGCATTCCCCTCCTTGCCGTTCGGCTTGAGGATCGCCTTGCCACCAAAGAACGGCAGATCGTCGCGGAAACGCCCGTCGGGGTTCACGTTATATGTGATCACCTGTTCAAGCATGTTGAGGTCGCGATAGAGTTCGTATTCCTCAAGGCCATGTGACGGCGCACAATGCACGAACCCTGTGCCTTCGGTATCGGTCACGAAATCTGCCGCGCGGAAATCGCGCTGGTCGTCCCATTCGCCATTCGCGCCTTCTGCCGCGGCCAGCGGATGCTTTAATGTCATCCCCGCGAGTTGCGCAGGTGTCACATCGCGCAAGCGGCGGTACATGGTTTCGTCCAAACGTGCCCGACTCAGTACATCGGCAGCCAGATTATCTGCAAGCAGATACCGGTCACCGATACGCGCCCAACACTCCTCCGGAGCCTCCGTCACCTCATAAAGGCCATATGAGATATCCTTGCCAAAGACGACTGCCTTGTTGCTGGGCATCGTCCAGGGAGTCGTCGTCCAGATTACCACATAGGCCCCTTCGAAATCCCGCGCGGCCTCCGCTTCTACTTTGGCGAGGGGCTGACGCTCCTCAACCGTGGCTTCTTCTCCGCTGACCGCCAAATCTGGCAACGCAAAATTTGTCACCCGGAACTTCACCCAAACCGTAAAGCTGTCCTTGTCGTGATATTCCACCTCGGCCTCGGCCAGTGCGGTTTGCTCGACAGGCGACCACATCACAGGCTTTGAGCCTTGATAGAGCGTACCGTTCATAAGGAACTTCATGAATTCCTCTGCGATCACCCGTTCGGCGTGGAAATCCATCGTGAGGTAAGGATCGGCCCAGTTGCCGGTGATGCCCAACCGTTTGAATTCCTCGCGTTGGATATCGACCCAGCCCTTGGCGAATTCGCGGCATTCACCGCGGAATTCATTGATCGGCACCTGGTCCTTGTCGCGGCCCTTTTTGCGGTATTGCTCTTCGATCTTCCATTCGATCGGCAGGCCGTGGCAGTCCCAACCGGGGATATAGCGCGCGTCACGCCCCATCATCTGATGCGAACGCACGATCATATCCTTGATGGTCTTGTTCAGTGCGTGGCCGATATGTAGATGCCCATTGGCGTAGGGCGGTCCGTCATGCAGCGTAAAGGGCGTGCGCCCCTGTTTCTCGCGCAGCCGGTCATAGACCCCGATCTTCTCCCAGCGTGCCAGCCATTCAGGCTCGCGCTTGGGCAGGCCCGCCCGCATGGGGAAATCGGTCTTGGGCAGGTTCAGCGTGGATTTATAGTCAATCGTTTCAGGCGTATCGGCGCACATATGGGGCGTCCTTTGGCAAATCAAACTGGTATGGTTGTGATGGTGTGAGTATCTCAAACACCTCAGCCCGGCGTCTCGTCTTTAGTCAGAGCGCCGGGGATATAATTCGGATAATGATCGCGGATGTGCGGGTCATGCCTTGGCTTATAAGACGCCCACCATACCTCAGCAAGCCCCGTTGCGTTTTCAACTGTTTTTGCCCTGGCCGAACAACCCACCAAGGCTGCGCTGGATGATGCCGCGCACTTTTGGCCGCTTCCCTTTGGAAAACGGTAACGGGCGACAGACCTCAATTGCGGCCACACCAACGCGGGCGGTCAGACTGCCGTTGACCAGCCCTTCACCAAACCGACGGCTCAGCTTGCCCAACAGCGACCCGCCCAAAATCGGCTCCAGCATATCGTCGCCAACCGCAACGGCACCGGTGGCAACCAGATGCCCCATCACCGCACGGGTCAACCGCCACGACCCGAAAAAACCGGACCGCCCGCCGTAGACCTCGGCGACCCGACGGATCATCCGCAGGTTTGAAGTCAGCGCCGCGGCAACATCCGCAAGTGCCAGCGGCACCAAAGCGGTAACAGTGGCCACCTGACGGGCGGCGGCCTCCACTTCGCGGCTGGCGGCAACGTCCAGCGGGCCGAGCAATTCGTTTTCTGCCAGTCCCAATAGGCTCGCCGCATCCAGTTGATCGCCGCGCAACTCCGCCAGACGGTCACGGCCCCAACGGGTATCCTCGCGCCCGCGATACAGGGTCACCAAACGATCGGTCACGTCGCGTGCCGCGCGCAGATCGGCCTGCGATAACGCCTCGTTGGCGTCATGGCGCAATCCATCCAGCCGTGCGAGCCTGCCAAAAGCGGCCATTTCCCGCAAAGACAGCAACGCCAGTACCGTCAGAAATGCCCCGATCAGCGCGGTCATGCCGTAGCCCAGCAACGGATGGCGCGCGATCAGGTCGATCACAAAATTCCACGCCGCCAAGGACACCAAGGCCCCCACCAGCGCAGAAGCCAGCCACCAGAACAACCGCACCAGAAGGGACGGCTTTCGTGCCGCCAGTTGCGCTGCGATTTGCATCGCCTGCCCCTGAGGTGCCTGTTCATTCAGGTCAGGGACTGGCGGCGCCAGTTCCACCTTTGGTGCAGCGTCAGCATCATCTTCGATTTCAAAGAGAACCGGACCTTTGGCCATCACGCAGCCTCCCTTTGCCATTCAAATCTGATGTCAGGCAGGTTTTCATCATTCGCAGCCCCTTGGGTGCGAGTGATTTCCTCAAATCCGTGGCGGCGATAAAATGTCTGCGCCCGTTCGTTCGCTTCAAATGTCCACAACCGCAAACGTGGCTTGCTGCGTTGCAAATGTATCAAAAGAGTTGATCCGACACCCTGCCCGCGCCACGCCGACCCCACATAAAGCGCGTTGAGGTTGTGGGCGTCGCAGGCCGCAAAGCCACAGACAACGCCCTCCTTTTCAGCCACGATCACCCAGCCTTTTTCGATCAGCGCACCGGCATGGGCAATATCTTGTGCGCGGGTATGGACACGCGGCATCCACGGCGTCGTGTCGACGAATTCAGACAGGATTTCCCCAACGCGGCCTGCGTCGGTTGATCGCGCGGTGCGCAACAGGATCATAGCCGGTCTCCGATCAGAAACTCGGCGGCTTTGTCCAGCCGGATGTGGGGTGGTCCGTCACCCGGTCGCAGGGCCAAAGGTGTCGGCGCGAAACGCATCACCTGATAGTCCTGATCGAGCCACCGTTTGGCCCCCTGCCGTGCCGGATTAAGCAGATGTGCCGGATCCTGTGGCAAGTCACCGGGGTAGAATGCAGCTTCTTTACCTGTCTCCAGTAATGTTCCCCGCACGACGTCCAGCGTGTCGCCCTCGTGCGCCATTGACGCTTCGGTTGTGGCCCTCAGCGAGGCGATGGACATCGCCGCCGTGCCTGCCCCCGCATATTGTGCACGATCGCGGGCATCGCGTGTCAGCGCCTCCATGATCGCGGTCAGACGGGGGTGCTGAACATGATGGAGGTGATCCGCCTTGGTGGCGGCAAACAGGATTTTCTCCACCCGCTTCCCGCTGAGCAGATTGGTCAGGAACCCGTTACGCCCCGGACGGAAGGCAGACAGGATTTCACCCATCGCAGCGCGCAAATCCTCAACCGCACGCGGCCCCTGATGGATCGCACCCAATGCATCAACCAGTACCACCTGGCGGTCGATGCGGGAAAAGTGATCACGAAAAAACGGCTGGACCACCTGCCGCTTATAGGCTTCAAACCGCCGTGCCATTTCCCGGTGCAGCGACCCGCGTTTGGACGCGCCGGACGTCGGGATCGGTGCAAAAGTCAATACCGGGCTGCCCGCCAGATCACCGGGCAGCAAGAACCGCCCCGGCGTGCAATCGGAATATCCTTCAGCGCGGGCAGCTTTCAGATAGTCGGCAAAGTGGCTGGCAAGGGCCTGGGCCTGCACTTCATCGTGTTTAAGTGATGGATCAATACCACCAACCAAAGCCATGAATTCATTTGCAGAAACGCGATCCTTGATCCGCTCCAGTGTTGCGTTGGACCAATCTTCGAAGCTGTGGTCCATTAAAGCCAGATCAAGCAACCATTCGCCGGGATAGTCGACAATATCCAGATGGATCGTGCGCGGCCCCTGAAGGCCTGCCAGCAAACCGTTTGGCCGCACCTTCAGGGACAGGCGCAACTCTGAAATGGTGCGCGTACTGTCAGGCCAATGCGGGGTCTGACCGGTCATTGCGGCCAGATGGGCCTCGTAATCAAAGCGGGGCACGGTGTCATCGGGTTGTGGCTGCAAGAATGCCGCTTCTATCCGGCCTTCGCTGGCAGCCACCAATCCCGGCATCCGCCCGCGATCCAGTAAATTTGCCACGAGCGATGTGATAAAAACTGTTTTGCCCGAGCGCGCCAACCCTGTGACACCAAGGCGGATGACCGGTTCAAAGAACGTCTCGGAAACGGTGTCTTGCACCGACTCGACCTGACGCCAGATGCCATCGGCAATTCGTGAGATGACCAAAGCTGCACCTGTCCTCGTTACGTCCTGATGTGCAACATAGGGTGCCGCGCCGGGGATTGCCAGAATGAGAGAGGCAGGTTAGGTGCGCTGCATGCCCCGCTATGCCCTGAAAATCGAATACCACGGCGCGCCCTTTGTTGGATGGCAACGCCAGACCGATCTCCCGTCGGTGCAGGGCGCTATTGAATCTGCGTTGGCCAAGCTGGAACCGCGCGCCCACACTATTGCGGCCGCCGGGCGCACAGATGCGGGCGTGCATGCTCTCGCGCAGGTCGCGCATTGTGACATGGAGGCGGAGTGGGATGCGTTCCGTTTGTCAGAGGCGTTGAACTATCACCTCAAACCGTTGCCCGTGGCGATCACCGCCTGTGCTGCGGTGCCGGACGATTTTCATGCACGGTTCTCGGCGCTCGAACGGCGCTATCTGTTTCGCATTCTGTCCCGCCGCGCGCCCGCGACACATGCGCAGGGATTGGTCTGGCAGGTCAAACACGATCTTGATCCCGCCGTTATGCAGGCCGCAGCCGATATCCTTGTCGGGAAACATGATTTTACGACCTTCCGGTCCACCATTTGTCAGGCCGACAGCCCGATCAAGACACTGGATTATCTGGCCGTTTTACAGGTCGAAACGCCCGGCGGGCGTGAATACCATTTCGATGTGCGCGCCCGCTCTTTCCTGCACAACCAGGTGCGCAGCTTTGTCGGCACTCTGGAACGGGTCGGGGCCGGATCCTGGTCGCCCGATGACGTGAAAAACGCACTGGAGGCACGAGACCGCGCGGCCTGTGGACCGGTTTGCCCGCCCCAAGGGCTTTATCTGGCGCATGTCAGCTATCCGCAGGACCCGTTCGATCAAATGCCCGTCTAGGGACGCTTCCAATCGCCATGGTGGATGCCTTGGACATCTGTCCGCGCAAACCCGTGATTGCCAAAGAAATCCCGTTGCGCCTGTATCAGGTTGGTGCTCCCGCGCGCGCTGCGCATGCTGTCATACCACGCCAGTGAAGCAGACAGCGCAGGTACGGGCACGCCTGCGCAAACCGCTGCCGCCACAACGCGGCGCAAGGCAGGAATACTGTCCTCAAGCCGGTCGCGGATGGCAGGTGCAAGGATCAGGTGCTCCGCTGGCAAATCATCCCGGAATGCAGCGGAAAACACATCTAGCAATGCAGAGCGGATAATGCACCCCGCCCGCCAGATTTCCGATATCCGCGCAAAATCGAGCGACCAGTCAAATTCCTTTGAGGCCGCCCAAAGCACCCTGAACCCCTGCGCATGGGCCAGAATACGCCCTGCCAGCAGCGCCATTTCCAAATCACCCGCTTCGGGCAAAACCGCATCCAAAGCACCCTCTGGCAAAAGCGGTTCTGCCATCACCCGCGTCTCCTTTTCCGACGACCACCCGCGTGCGCCGACCGCTGCTTCAATCGCAGATGCCGATTGCCCGAGTTTGAGCGCCTCAATCACCGTCCAGCGTCCGGTGCCTTTCTGGCCCGCCTGGTCACGGATCAGATCCACAATGGGTGTGCCGGTCGCCGCATCGGTTGTTTGCAGCGCCGCGGCAGACACCTCGATCAGGTAGGAACTGAGCGGTCCGTCCTGCCAACCCTCGAACAACGCGCCGATTTCGCCCGCGCTTTGCCCGCCCATGTCGCGCAGCAGACCATACACTTCGGCGATCATCTGCATGTCGCCGTATTCGATACCGTTATGCACCGTCTTTACGAAATGACCCGCCCCGTCGGGGCCAAGGTGAGCGACACAGGGATCGCCGTTGAATTTGGCGGCAATCGCCTCCGCCATCGGTTTCAACTGATGCCATGAATGGGTTGAGCCGCCAACCATCATTGCGGGACCGTGGCGCGCGCCTTCAGCACCACCAGACACGCCCATGCCGACAAAGTGAAGGCCTGTGCCCGCAAGGTCAGCCACGCGCCGCCGCGTGTCGTTGAAATCTGCGTTGCCGCCGTCAATCAGCGTGTCGCCTTCCTCCAGCAGCGGAGCAATAGTGGCAATCATGGCATCCATCGGCGCGCCCGAAGGGATCATGAACAGAATGCTGCGCGGTTTGCCGAGGGCATTCACGAATTCTTCCAGCGTATCATGACCTGACAGTTTGTCGGCCAAGGGGCCGGATGTATCGAGAAAACCTGCAATCCAGTCGACCTCGAGGTTTGAAACAGCGACGTCGAAGCCGTTCTCGGCAAGATTGAGTGCAAGGGCCGATCCCATGGTGCCCAATCCATAGACTCCGATATCTGCCCCGCTTTTGGTTTTAGCCATCGCTCCAACTCTCCTTGTTGCGTTTTGGGCAGAGTGGTCCGGCATCACCCTCAGCGCAAGGCCTGTGGATAAGTTTGCGTATTGCATTATATTTAGGTAAGAATCTTTTGATAAGCAGGTTAAAACAAATAATAATAAATTGGACTGATACGATGATGCACATGTTTCGACGTGCCTGGGATGATATGGTGATGCCGATCTGGCGGCGCCCCAAACGGGTGCAGGTGGCCGCGTTGTGCTACCGCGAAACAGAAGACGGCAAACGTGTCCTGTTAATCACCAGCCGCGACACCGGACGCTGGATCGTGCCCAAGGGCTGGCCCATCGACGGACTGGATGGCGCAGGGGCCGCGCTGCAGGAAGCATGGGAAGAGGCCGGCGTCTCCAAGGCGGACATCGAAAGCGATCCTGTCGGCTTCTATGAATACGCCAAAGGCATGGGCGAAGGCATGACAGTCCCCGTGACAGCACAAGTCTATCTGACCCGCGTCCGCAACCTGAGCGACGAGTACCCGGAGGCGGATGAACGCAAACGTGCATGGTTTGCCCCCAAGGAGGCCGCCAATCTGGTGGATGAGCCGGACCTCAAGGCGATCCTCAGCAACCTGTAGTAGTCAGGGCACGCCCGAAACAGTTTTGTAACAGTTTTGTTGCGCAGCCCCGCGCATTGTGTCACGGCATCGCACAAAGACGCGACGTCGGGGGGCAAAAATACATGGGCAAGGCACCGCAGGGCAGCCAGTGGAAGACGCTGGACACCGACCTTAACCGCATATCTCAAGTTGAATCTGCAACCGCCTACGTGGCGCGGCCGATGGTCGGGCTGGGGTTGGCGCTGGCCTTTATCGTGCTGGCCGCAGTACTGGCCGGAGTCTTCTTTGGTCAGACCCCGATCAGTTTTGTGGTGGTCGCCGCTGCCGCCTTTGGCGCCTATATGGCTGTTAACATTGGTGCCAATGATGTGGCCAACAATATGGGTCCGGCAGTCGGTGCCAATGCCTTGACCATGGGCGGGGCCATCGCAATTGCGGCCCTGTGTGAAAGTGCCGGAGCCTTGCTGGCAGGCGGCGATGTGGTCTCCACCATCTCCAAGGGGATCATTGATCCCGCGGCCATCGCGGATACCCGGGTGTTTATCTGGGCAATGATGGCGGCGCTGATTTCGTCCGCACTATGGGTCAACCTTGCCACCTGGGTCGGCGCGCCTGTGTCTACCACCCATTCGGTTGTGGGCGGCGTGATGGGTGCGGGCATCGCAGCAGCAGGTCTGACGGCGGTGAACTGGTCCTCAATGGGTTTGATCGCTGCGAGTTGGGTCATCTCGCCTGTGTTGGGCGGGGCGGTTGCCGCGCTGTTTCTCGCGTTCATCAAGGCCAAGATCATCTATCAGGAAGACAAAATCGCCGCCGCGCGCCGCTGGGTGCCGGTGCTGGTTGGCGTTATGGCCGGTGTCTTTGCCACCTATCTGGCGATGAAGGGCCTCAAGAAAATTATCAAGGTTGACCTGTCCACCGCGCTTTTCATCGGTGCCGTGGTCGGGGCGGTGCTCTACGTGGTTTCAGCGCCATTGATCCGGCGGAAATCCGAGGGGATGGAAAACCGCAACAAGTCGGTGAAGGTTCTTTTCGGCCTGCCATTGGTGTTTTCTGCGGCGCTGCTCAGCTTTGCGCATGGGGCCAACGATGTGGCAAACGCTGTTGGCCCGCTCGCCGCGATCGTCCATGCCACCGAATTCGGCGGAGTGGAGGCAAAGGTGTCCATCCCGCTCTGGGTCATGGTGATTGGCGCGTTCGGTATCTCTTTTGGCCTGTTTCTTTTTGGGCCCAAGCTGATCCGGATGGTCGGCAGCCAGATCACCAAATTAAACCCGATGCGGGCCTATTGCGTCGCGCTTTCCGCTGCGATTACGGTCATTGTCGCCTCGTGGCTCGGCCTGCCCGTCAGCTCCACACATATCGCCGTGGGCGGCGTTTTTGGCGTGGGGTTCTACCGCGAATGGCACATGGAGCGGCGGTTGCGGCGGCCAGAGGTCACCGTGAGCGAAGTCAAACGCATCGCACCGGAAGAACGCCGCAGGCGCAAGCTGGTCCGGCGTTCGCATTTCATGACAATTGTGGCAGCTTGGGTGATTACCGTGCCTGCGGCTGCAGCGATGTCTGCGGTGGTTTTTTGGGTGCTGAACGCGGCGGTCGGCTAAAGATTTGAGCGGATCGCTTTGACTGGCAGGTTAGGCACGCCTTCGCCTGCAAGTTCCGCCAGCTTCACCAGCTCATGGACCCGTGCATTGATCGGAGTCTTGCGCCCCTTCGCTGTGCCCATGCGCACCACCTGCCCCTGCAGCGCGTCCACTTCGGTTGTCCGCCCCACCATCAGATCATGTGCCATCGAGGTGCGCGCCTGCGTGTCAATCGTCAACATCTGCGCAGCAACGCGGGTGAACATCGGCGTGGGCAGGCGCAGCACGCTTGGCACCATTCCAATTGGCAACGGCGTGGTGGCTATGGGATCAATCCCAGAGGCCTTGAGCACGTTTAACGCCTCGGCCCACTGATCTGCCATCAGCTTGCGCCACGCACGGTCCCGCAGTTGTTCCTGCAAGGTTAATCCGCTAAGCGCGTTCAGGGCATTGTTGAGGTTGATCAGGAACTTGCCCCATTGAATGCCGGTAATCTGCGCATTTTCCGCGACGCTCAGGTGCGGCACGCTCAGCATCCCGGCCAAAGTCACTTCACCGGTTCCAATGACGATATCTCCGCTGGTGGCACGGTGAAAACAGCCCTGCCCCATAGGCACCACGTTAAACGGCACCATTCCTGCACGCACATCGTTATGGGGCAAAAGGGCACGCAGGGCTTCGGCATTCTCGGTCCCGTTTTGCAGGCTAACTACATGGGCCGACGCCGGGGCATGCGCCGCGATGCTGCGCCCGATTGCAGCTGTGGCGCCAGATTTGACCGTGACCAGCACAATATCGGCATCCGCAAGGCATGCAGGGTCTGTGTCTAGTTCCAACGCCTCGGCACTCACCTTGCGGGCAAGCCCTGAAAAATCCGTCAGTGTCAGACCGTGGGCGCGTATTTCCGTTGCCACATGCGGGCGCAGCAACAATGTGACGCGCATCCCCCCTGCGGCCAGCAAGCCGCCGACGAAACAGCCGATGGCACCCGCGCCTGCAACAACGATATGTGGATCATCGTTCAAGGCAGTACCGCATGATCGCTTTCTGGGCATGCAGGCGGTTTTCGGCTTCGTCAAAGATCACCGAATGGGCCCCGTCCATAACAGCACTTGTCGCCTCGTCATCACGGTGGGCGGGCAGACAATGCATGAACAGCGCGTCGTCCTTGGCGCCGTTCATCAAATCATCGTTGACCTGATACCCGCGCAACTGGTTGTGACGGCGTTCCCGCGCCGACTGCGGGTCATGCATCGACACCCAGGTGTCCGTCACCACCAGATCAGCACCATTGACCGCTTTATGCGGATCACGCTCGATTGAATATAATCCGTCAAGCGCCGCTTCGGGGTCCAGCGTCGGGGGGCCCGTGAACGTCAGGTCAAAGTCGAATTGTTTGGCCGCATGGGCAAAGCTGGCAAAAACGTTGTTCC
>JBARUV010000037.1:0-10263 GCA_049645905.1 Sulfitobacter sp. | reverse complement strand
GTCGGACGAACCGGTTTTTGACGTTCCATATTGGAATGACGTTATGGAGCTTGGCCCAGATGCGTGGGAGGCCCTGCGTACACGCCTGATCCAATTGCTGACCACAGATGCCGCGGATCAGGCCACTGTCGCGCCCCATCTGGTGCCGATGTCGGAGGCAAGTCTGCATCTTCCGATGGTTGTCTCGGAATACACCGACTTTTACGCAGGCCGCCATCATGCGACCAACGTCGGCACGATGTTCCGGGGTGCTGAAAACGCCCTGCCGCCAAACTGGCTGCAGATTCCCATCGGATATAACGGTCGCGCCTCAACCGTGGTGGTTTCAGGCACGGATATCCACCGGCCCAACGGGCAGTTGAAAGCGCCGGATGCGGACTTGCCCTCCTTTGGTCCCTGCAAACGTCTGGATATCGAGCTCGAAATGGGTGCGATCGTTGGCACATCGACCGATATGGGCACGCCTGTAAGCGTTGGCGAAGCAGATGAGATGATCTTTGGCTATGTCCTGCTGAACGACTGGTCCGCGCGCGATATTCAAGCCTGGGAGTACCAGCCGCTGGGCCCGTTTCAGGCCAAGGCGTTCGCCACTTCTATCTCGCCCTGGATTGTGACGCGAGGCGCGTTGGAACCCTTCCGCACCTCGACGCCGGCGCGTGAAAAAGACCTGCTGCCTTATCTGCAGGAACCGCGCCCGATGCTTTATGATATCGACCTGAGCGTGATCATCGAGCCAAAAGGCGGTGAGCAAGAAGTCCTCGCCCGGACCAATTACAAAGAGATGTACTATTCGGCCGCACAGCAACTGACGCATCACGCCTCTTCGGGCTGTGCGATGAATGCAGGTGACCTCTTGGGGTCCGGCACCATCTCCGGCCCTGAAAAGGACCAGCGCGGCAGCCTGCTGGAACTTAGCTGGGGCGGCAAGGAACCATTGACCCTCAAAGACGGCACGCAACGCAGTTTCATCAATGACGGGGATACCATGATCCTGACGGGCCATGCACAAGGCGACGGCTACCGCGTCGGTTTCGGTGCCTGTTCGGGAACAATTCTGCCCGCGGTGAAATTTCCCTGAGCCTGACGTTTCCCGTATTCCATCAGATCTGTGCGCCTCGAACGTAGAAATATAGAAAGAATTCCAATGGCCAAAGCATTCGCATCCCAAGGGGACATGTCCGAAAAGAAAATCACCTTTGACGAGATCGGCCGCGACCTCTGGGCTTTTACCGCCGAGGGAGATCCGAACTCGGGTGTGATCATCGGCGACGACAGCGTGATGATTGTCGAAGCGCAGGCAACCCCGCGTCTTGCCAATATGGTCATCGAAAAGGTGCGCTCCATCACCGATAAGCCGATCAGCCATCTCGTGCTGACGCATTACCACGCCGTGCGTGTTTTGGGTGCCTCTGCCTACAACGCCGATCAAATCATCATGTCAGACGTCGCGCGCGGCATGGTGGCCGAACGCGGGCAAGAAGACTGGGACAGCGAGTTCCAACGCTTCCCCCGGCTGTTTGAGGGATATGAATCCATCCCCGGCCTGACATGGCCGACCACAACGTTCTCTGACTCGATGACAGTCTATCTGGGTAACCGCCGCGTCGAGATCAAACAGATCGGTCGCGCCCATACTGCGGGGGATGCGGTGATACATGTGGCCGACGAGAACGTCATGTTTACGGGCGACATCGTCGAAGATCGCTCTGCCTGTTACTGCGGTGACGGGTATTTTGCCGACTGGGGCGGCACCTTGGATAACATCATGGCCTATGACGTGGACGCGATAGCGCCCGGTCGTGGCGGTGCGCTTGTGGGCAAGGATGCCGTAAGCCGGGCCATCCAAAGCACGCGTGACTTTGTAGGCAGCACGTATGCCCCCGCCGCGCGGGTGGCGGCACGTGGCGGTTCGCTCAAGGAAGCATGGGACGCGGTGCGCGCCGAATGCGATCCCAAATTTGCCGACTATGCCATTTACGAGCATTGCCTGCCTTTTAACGTCGCCCGCGCCTATGACGAGGCACGCGGCATCCTGCATCCCCGCATCTGGACCGACAAACGCGACATCGAAATGTGGGAAGAGCTGCAGGGCTGATCGACGCCCTGCACAAGGGGTGGGCACAGCACCGGTCCGACCTGTCCCTGCCGGTTGCTGGTCGGGCTGAAACAAGGGATTCGGTGGGGTAATGTACTATCGTCAGTGCAGAGCAGCTAAAAAAGCGATAAAAGGACGGTAGTCCGGCCCGCTATTTTGAGAATAAAAATCTCTCCGAATCCGGTCACGTTTCCCAGATCCAAAGGCTCCTTCGGATTGCAGATCGCCCCTCCCACTTTTCTGATTGCGACATAGTCGCCTTGCGAAACGACGCAATTGACGCAGCGGAGCGCAATCAGGAATTGACCCGTCCCTTTAGCTCTCCCAATGTACCAAAGACCTGTTGCGTGACGTTCAGGCGCATTATCTGGACACATCTGCCCAGTAGCGCCGAACGGCTCTTCACAACAGCGCGGATGGGCTTGACGGCTGGACGTCAGTACTTGAAACTCACCCCGTACCCGCAAGGGAAAACGCACAAAAGCAGGACAACTGCATCACCTGACGGTGCCATCATTTGGCCTTGTCATCCGCCGTAGCAGCCCAAGCGCTGCATTCGGACAACAGAGAGGAAGAACATGAGTTTCTATACACGCACCGGCAAGCCGCTGCCGCAGTCCATCTTGGATAGCGCCGAGGCTGCTAAAAAAGATCCGGTAAACCGTCGCGAATTTCTGGCCATTGCAAGCGCCTTTGGCGCGACAGCCGCGACAGCCTATTCAATGATCGGTATGGCCGCACCTGCACAGGCAGCGTCACATGCGGAAATGAAGCAGGGCGGCACTGTGCGCATGCAGATGGAAGTGCGCGCCCTGAAAGACCCGCGCACTTATGACTGGTCACAAATCGCGAACTTCACACGCGGCTGGCTGGAATATCTGGCGATCTGGGAGAACGACGGTACGTTCACCCCTGCTCTGCTGGAAAGCTGGGAAATCAACGACAACGCGACTGAGTACACGTTGAACGTTCGCAAGGGTGTCAAGTGGAACAACGGTGACGATTTCACCGCCGAAGATGTTGCGCGCAACATCAAGGGCTGGTGCGAAAAGGATCTGGAAGGCAACTCGATGGCAGGCCGCTTTGCCTCGCTGATTGATGAAGCGACAGGCAAAGCCATTGAAGGCGCGGTCGAGGTTGTGGACAGTCACACCGTCAAGCTGAACGTACCTGTTTCCGATATCACGCTGATTGCCGGTATGGCCGATTATCCCGCTGCGATCACTCACAGTTCGTTCAATGCGGATGACATGCTTACCAATCCGATCGGCACAGGCGCTTATCTGCCTGAAACCCTCGAAGTTGGTGTCAAAGGGATACTGGTCAAGAACGCCGATCACACATGGTGGGGCACCGAGGTGTTTGGCGGACCCTATATCGACCGCCTTGAGTACATCGACTATGGCACAGACCCATCCGCATGGATTGCAGCCGCCGAAGCCGAAGAGGTCGACGCGTTCTATTCCATGGAAGGCGAGTACATCGATATCATGGGCACATTGGACGGCTGGGTCGAGAACTCGATCGCCACAGCGGCGACCATTGTGATCCGGCCCAATCAGCTTGCCGAAGTTGATGGCAAGAAGCCTTACGCCGACAAGCGCGTGCGTCAGGCGATCTCCATGGCAGTGGACAACGCTGTTCTTCTCGAGCTGGGCTATGCCGGGCGCGGGATTGTGGCTGAAAACCACCATGTTGGTCCGATGCATCCAGAATATGCTGAAATCCCGCCGCGGAAATTTGACCCCGCAGCCGCCAAAGCACTGATGGAAGAAGCCGACATGGCCGATTTCGAACATGAGCTTATGTCGATCGACGATGCGTGGCGCAAGGACACAACCGACGCGGTGGCGGCCCAGTTGCGCGATGCGGGGATCAAGGTCAAACGGACCATTTTGCCGGGTTCCACGTTCTGGAATGACTGGGCTAAATATCCGTTCAGCTCAACCAACTGGAACGCGCGCCCCTTGGGTGTTCAAATCTGGGCACTCGCCTATCGTACGGGCGAAGCGTGGAACGAGTTTGGCTGGTCGAACGAGGAATTCGACACCCTGCTGAGCGAGGCACTTGCCACTGCTGACGTCGAGAAACGCCGCGCAATCATGGCGCGCGGAGAGGCGATGATCCAGGACGAAGGCGTTACGATCCAGCCTTACTGGCGCTCGCTGTTCAACCACACCAAAGAGGGTCTGGTTGGCGCAGAACACCATATCGGCTTTGAATACCATCCCGCACGGATGGCATGGACTGCATAAAGCAGTGCCATAAAACGTAAACAAGGGTCGCGGTTTTCCGCGGCCCTTTTTGTTTGCGGGAAAGGCATTCGGCAAGACGTGCATTAACCGTGATCGTTTATTGCGCCGACCCGAAAGACCGGTAATTCCTACAAGAACGCCAAGCCGTCGCTCGGGAAATGTACCGCCTGAACCAGTTGGGTCACCAGATCGTCGCGGGACATGCCCTTATCCAGTAACGGGTTCACCACATCTTTCAGTGCAGCATTCATCAGTGTAACCAACGCGTTATCATCACGCGCCACCCGCTCAATCCTGGAAAACCATGCCTCTTCACGTATCAGATCCTCTATCAACGGATCGATCACGGCCCCGCCACCGCCCGGGTAACGATAAAAACCGACACCGCTGATCTTGCCCATGCGACCCTCGGTTATCATGCGGGTCAACACAGGCGTCGGTCGCAACGGTTGGCGTGCGCGCACACGTTCCAATCCGAAATGGTCCTGCGCCTCGCAAGGCCCGGTGCCATAGCCCCAATCGGTTAAGGCTTCGTCCAGTTCCCAGGGGTTTGTATGATGAAATAACACGTCTTCCGCGCGCATCCAGAATGCGTCCTGCAAGGCCGCGACTACGCTTTCCGCAATCATGCCGGATCGAGAAAACCATGATGGGCAATGATCTTCATCAGATCATTGAGCGAAGAACGCTCGGCACGGTTTGACGTATCAACCTGAGCCTCTGCCTGACAATACAGGGGGGTGCGGGCCTCCAGCAGTTGGTTGAGCTGGCTCATTGCTGCCGGATTGCCTTGCATGGGGCGCACATCGCCTTGCGCGCGCACGCGCTGCATATGCTCAGGGGCACTTGTTCTGATCCAGACAGAGTGGAACTGCTCCAGCAGACGCGCATAGGTGGCGGGTTCGACCACGATCCCGCCTGCAACAGCCAGAATGACACGGTCATATTGCGCACTCACCCGCTCCAGCGCCTCGGCCTCCATCCGGCGGTACCCTTCCAGCCCATAGAGTGCCATCACCTCAGACAGCGGCATGTCGGTCTCTGCCTCGATCTCTTTGCCCAATTCAACAAAGGGAATGTTCAACATCTCGCCGGCCATGCGGCCCAAGGTGGATTTCCCTGCACCGCGCAGCCCGATTAAACAGATGCGCCCTGCCCGCAACACCGCGGGGTTTTGCGGCGCAAGCAGCCCGCGAACCTGCGCGCGTATCGCAGGCGGCGCCTGTGCATAGAGCGTGGCCACCCCTAAAACATCATGATCCAGCGGCACATCATCCGCCAGCAATTGATCAATGCGTATCTCAAGCGCGTCGGCCACGCGTGCGAGCAACATGACGGAGATGTTGCCTTCCCCCGCCTCAAGCTGCGCCAGATAGCGCGGCGAGACGCCTGACATTTCAGACAGAAGGCGACGCGGCAATTTGCGCTGCTTCCGTGCCTGTGCGACACGGCGTGCGATACGTGCGAGCAAATCAGCACCTGCGTCATCTGGCCGCAAAGTATCAGGCATGCGCACCATCCGGTTGTAACAACGGTTCAATCACGGCCCGCATATCTGCAGGCGCTGGCTGGCTCTTGAAGGCATCGGCCACCGTAAAAACGCAGGTGAAGCTGCCTGTGAAACACAGCTTTCCATTCTGGCTGCCATTAACCGAAAACGTGATGGATTTCGTTCCCAACCGTGTCGGACAGGTTTCGCACATCAGCATGTGGCGCGGGGTGACAGGGCTGTGAAATTCCATCCCCAGCTTCACGAATGGCGTGCCTACGTTGTGGTCTAGCTCCATCTGGTACCACCCCATGCCGTCAAAATGCGCTTCCCACCATGCATTGATCGCTTGCAGCGCAAAGCCGGGCAGCTTTCCGGTATAGACAATTTTTGCCGGATCACAGTCGCCCCACGTGACGTTAATCGGATGGACGAACGGGGCGTCCATCAATAAGTCTCCACGTGATACCGCCCGTCGTCGCGCATCGCATCGCGCAGCGTGATCCAACGTTGCCCGATGCTTTCCGCGATAGAGGACAATGCCTTTTCAACGCCTTCCTCCATCCCGCGCAGGCCACAGATATAGATATGCGTCTTATCATCTGCCAGCAGTTCGGCGACAGCGTCTTCTTCATCCATCATCCGGTCCTGCACATATTCTTTGGCCTTGTCGGCAAGGCGGCTGAAAACCAGATGTTGCTTCATCAGGCTTTGCGGCACTTTCTTGAGCGGCCCAAAGTAGGGCAGACTTTCGGGTGCGCGCGCGCCAAAAAACATTGTCATGCCCCCTGTGGCACCCGCGCGCTGACGCTGCATGGTAAAGGCCCGCATCGGCGCTGATCCGGTACCGGTGCAGATCAGCAAAAGGCGCGCATCGGACGCACCCGGCATCAGAAACGTTGCGCCGAAGGGCCCCGTTACGCTGACCTCCGTGTCCTTCTCCAGATCGCACAGATAGTTCGAGGCAAGCCCCCCGTCCTCGCGTTTCACAGTCAGGGAAATGTTGTGATAGCCCGGCCGCTCGCCATCGCGGGGAGAGGACACCGAATAGAGCCGTGGCAGATGGGGATTGCCATCCGCGTCATTGCCCGGTGGAATGATCCCGACAGATTGCCCTTCAAGCACCGGAAAGGGCAGCGCGCCGGGATCAAGTATCAAATGGCGCACGTCATGATCGGGGTCATCGGTCAGACGGTAATTGCCCTGCACTTTCATTTTGGCAGGTTTGCCAAGCGTATACATGTTGATCGTCGGCTTGGAGGCGGTCACAGGCGCGCGGGCCTTGCCGCCTGCCCCTTTGTGGGCCTCTGCCAGCAGTGTAGCGATTGGGTCGCTTTGGGTTTCTGCATCAGATACAGGCGCTGCCTGAATATCTTCTTGTTCAGGCAATTCATCAAAACCGAACTGCTCTTCCACGCTGTAAGGCGTTTCTACGACGCGCCACTCGTCAATCGACCCGGTTGGGCAGACCGGAATGCAATCCATGCAGAAGTTGCAGATATCGGCGTTCACCACGACGTTGTTGTCATCATGCGTGATCGCCTCGATCGGGCAAGTCATTTCGCAGGTGTAACAGCGAATACATATCTCGGGGTCAATGAGGTGCTGTTTGACGGGGGCGTTCATGTGGTTTCTCCTCAAACACAGGTGGGCCAGCGGCCCACCTTACAGGATACATTGTATCGTAAGGTGGGTGTTTCACCCACCTGTCACCTCAGGCCATATGCAGCTTAACGTATTCGAAATCGCCGGGTTTGTTATCTATGCCAACTTTAGGTGGCGCGATCCACGACGCGTATTTGCCCTGCTCGTAGCATGGTTTCATCAGTGACTGGATGAAATCACCATCCGCCTTGGTCGGCAACCATTCATCACGTCTCTTGTGCCAGTCATCAGCCGAGATGATTGCCCCTTCGGGATCAACCGCAACACTGGAAAACACACCAATCTGACGGTGGAACCCTTCGTGTGGAAGCTTGAGCTCGAACTCGATCCCGGACTTGGCCATCTGCTTGTTCCAGCGCCCGACACCGCCCGCGGCATCGCGCACATAATCATCGCGCAAGCGCATGTTGATAGCGGTCAACGCCGGCACTGCTTCCGTTTTGATCTGGCCGTCAACGATCGACGTCACGGCATAGGTATCATCCTTGAGCTGGTGATCGTCGTCGATCCGCTGCTCCATGTAACGGCCCTTGATCCCGTAGTTGAAGGCATTTGCGGCGTTGGTCGACACTTCTTGTCCAAACAGATCAAGGGACAAAGTGTAATGCAGATTCAGCTTTTTCTGGATCGTGGGCAGGTCAATGACACCCAGATCGCGGATCTTGTTGACGTCGTAGGGATCGGTAATGCCATTGGCCTGCATCGCCTCCAACGTCGCCTGAATGGTCCGGCCCACACCCGTTTCACCGACAAACATATGGTGGGCTTCTTCGGTCAGCATAAAGCGGCAGGTGCGGCTCAGCGGGTCGAAACCCGACTGTGCGAGGCTTTCAAGCTGCATCTTGCCATCACGGTCCGTGAAATAGGTGAACATGAAGAACGACAACCAGTCCGGAGTCTCTTCGTTAAATGCGCCCAACATACGCGGCGCATCTTCATCGCCCGAAGAACGGACGAGCAAGTCATTCGCTTCTTCGCGGCCATCGCGGCCAAAGTACTTTTGCAGCAGATAAACCATTGCCCAGAGGTGGCGACCTTCCTCCACGTTAACCTGAAACAGGTTGCGCATGTCATAAAGCGAAGGGGCCGTCAGGCCAAGAAAGCGTTGTTGTTCTACCGATCCCGGCTCTGTGTCACCCTGAATGACGATCAGACGCTTAAGCATGTTGCGGTATTCGCCCGGCACTTCCTGCCATGCAGGTTCGCCCAGATGTTCACCCATCGGGATTTTGCGGTCCTCCACTGCGGGGGCCAGCAGGACGCCCCAACGGTATTCGGGCATCTTGACATAGTCGAATTTGGCCCAGCCCTTGGGATCAACGCTCACCGCCGTGCGCAGATAGACCATCGATTCCTGAAAGTTCTGGGGGATCAGATCATTCCACCAGTTGATGTATCCAGGGTGCCATTTTTCCAGCGCTTTCAACACCTTCTTGTCCTCGGACAGGCCCACGTTATTCGGGATTTGGGTATCATAGCTTACATTGATCAGGTCGAGCATTTCAGTTCCTCCAAGTCGCGGTGGAGGGAGCCTCCACCTTACGGATTATCGGTAAGACGGGCATGTTGCCCACCCGTTGTTCACACACGTTCCATGTTGTATTTGCCGCGCACACCCGTGCCGTAGCGTTGCAGCGCGCCGTCCTCACCCACCGCATTGGGGCGCTGGAAAATCCAGTTCTGCCATGCGGTCAGTCTGCCGAAAATACGGGTTTCCATTGTCTCAGGTCCGGCGAAACGCAAATTGGCCTCCATCCCGGTCATTGCATCGGGCGAGAAGCTGGCGCGCTCTTCCATAAACAGGCGCACCTCGTCCTCCCAATCAATATCGTCGTAGGCATAGGTAATCAGTCCCAATTCTTCGCAATCGTCGGCCTCAAGCGGTTCACCGATCTTATCTTTAAGCGTCTCGCCCTGTTCCGGTGTGCCCAGAAAACGAGTTTGTAAGCGGGTGATGTCATTGCTCATTGGATAGCGCCCGAAATTGCCATCTGTCATGGTGATCGCCGCCAGCGGCCGGTTATCGCCATCAAAATCCTCAAGCATCATATAACTACGATCAACAGCCCAAAGCAGTTCCGCCAGCGGTCCCGCAAAACAGGATCCATGCTCCACAATCGCGACAAGGCTACGCGAAGTCATGTCGACCCGTTTCAGAACCCGTTTCCAGTATTTGAGGACTTCATTGGCCAGCCAGTGTTCGGCGTTGTCGAGCAGCAGTGCTTCGTGCGCGACGACCATTTCCCCGTCTCCCTGCGTCTGGAATTCGATCAGACCCAGTTCTTTTTCGTTGTTGCGAAGGTGCAGGATCGCATCATCCAATTCGCGCGCGCAGCGCAGCATCCAGCTTTGATCACCTTCCGCCGTGAACGCATCCATATCCACAGGCGCATCCCCCTCTGGCCCTTTGATCGTGACCGTGGCGCGGCGCTCGGAACGGTGTAGCGCTACTTCAACGCAGGAATAACTGACACCATCATCCGAGAAACTGCGGCTTAACGGGGTCAATGCGATGCCTTTTTCGACAGTGATCTTGTCAGACGCCGCGGCCATTTCCTGCGCACGTGTCACCACGGTTTCGTCGAACTTGGAATTCGCTATGACTTCGTCCACCAGCCGCCAGTCGACGGCCCGTTTGCCCTTCACTCCTTCTTCGATGGAACAGAAGACATCCGCCAGATCGCGCCGCACCTTGCGTTTGTCCGTCACTCTGGTCAGGCCGCCCGTGCCGGGCAAAACAGCCAACAGCGGCACTTCGG
>JBARUV010000036.1:0-8379 GCA_049645905.1 Sulfitobacter sp. | reverse complement strand
ATTTCTGTTCCTCGGCTATGACGGATTTTGGCGGCGTGCGATGAGGGTATCCCGCTGGTATGCCCGTCAGCATCCGTCGCGGTCAGGCGAAATAGACCGGAAGCTGGATAATTTTGCGATGAAATTTGATGCGTTTCTGGACCGCTTTCCTGAAGGCTCAGTCGACGGCCTCTATTTGCCCGATTTCGGGGATCGTGCCGAGGCCGAAGGGCGTCACGATGAAGCGCTTGACCGGCGTTTTAACAGCCTGCGCGAAAACGAGGTCTGAAGATGCGTAAACCTCAGACTTGAATCCATGCAAGACTGGCGTTACATCGCGGTCAATCAAACAGGGATACTCCACATGGCGATCACAAATCCGTTTCAGTTTCTTCAGCAGGTGCGCGCCGAAGTTGCCAAGGTTGTCTGGCCCACACGCCGCGAGGTCATGCTGACCACGGTCATGGTGTTTATCCTTGCGGCCCTGACGGCGATCTTTTTTGCTATCGTGGACATTCTGATCCGTGGCGGTTTGCAAAGCATTCTCAGCTTTTTTGGCTAAGACGCGGAAGGCAATCGCGCCAAAAATCGCAATCCCGACTTGAAGTGCGGCGAAGTGCGCGGTATTGCGCAAGCCTGAATAAGACATGGGCGTGCGGCGAATCGTGTTGCGCGCCGATTTTTTGTTTAGAATAGTCGGATCCTAGACCGGCATAGCATTCAGATCAGGCGCAACAGAGCGCGCCCAAACAGAGGCCCAGAGCAAGATGGCAAAACGGTGGTATTCGGTAAGCGTCCTGTCGAACTTTGAGAAAAAGATCGCAGAGCAGATCCGCACGTCCGCTGAGGATCAGGGTCTTCAGGACCAGATCGACGAAGTTCTGGTGCCCACAGAAGAAGTGATCGAAGTACGCCGGGGCAAGAAGGTGACCGCAGAGCGGCGCTTTATGCCCGGTTATGTTCTGGTCCACATGGAAATGTCCGATCAGGGTTATCATCTGATCAACTCGATCAACCGCGTCACCGGATTTTTGGGCCCTCAGGGTCGCCCGATGCCCATGCGCGATGCCGAAGTGCAGGCCATTCTGGGTCGCGTACAGGAAGGCGAAGAAGCCCCCCGCACGCTCATCCACTTCGAGATCGGCGAAAAAGTCAAAGTGGCAGATGGTCCTTTCGAGGACTTCGACGGTATGGTCGAGGAAGTGGACGACGAGAATCAGCGCCTCAAAGTGACCGTTTCCATCTTTGGCCGCGAAACGCCGGTCGAGCTGGAGTTCACCCAAGTGAACAAACAAGGCTAAGCGCTGTTATTGTTTGCGGCTTGTTGGGCAATATCCGGCTGATCCACCCCCCGAGTCACCTGATACAAAGTAAAGCACCAACTGGTTAAAAGGCCTTTGACATTGCCGCTTCCAAGCAGGTATATGAGTAGTAGAACCTTAATAACGCTTAATAAATTCCCTTATAGGTAGAATATTGTCATGAGTATAATTTTCAAATCACTTACAGTGGCTGCATTTGTCGCGATCTCTTCGGCGGCTTCCGCGTTGACGATCACGAACGTGAGTTACACTGATAGTTCAGTCACCTTCACAGCCAACGGTGTTGTAGATGGGCCCGCTCCTTCCAACCACGGTAGTGTCTTTTCAATTCAATATGGCGGCGACATCGTATCGAATCCCGGCGTTGTAGGTGATTCGCGCAACCGCTGGTCCGGGTCGTTGTTTGATGACCGCACCTTGGTTTCTGGTGTTAAGACCGGAATTTTTGCTGACGGCGGGAATGCTTTTTCCTTCTCTAGGTTCGATTTGGATCTGAAGGGTGCAACGGCGACGAACAACACTGTGACTGTGAATTTCGGTGCGGGTTTTCTGAACACGCTGGCGAATAATGCAATCATCAAGTTCGTCTGGGGTTTCGGTAGCGAGACCGCAAGTACGGTATCATTTCAGGATGCCGAAGCTAAAGCGCTTGTGATCGCAGCGCCTGTACCTTTACCTGCGGCGTTGCCACTGCTTGGTGTTGCTATGGCGTCCCTGTTCGGCTTTGGCGCAATGCGTCGTCGCAAGGCGGCCTAAACACCAAACCAAACAACTTTTGATACTTTTATTCGGCACGGTGTGAAAGCGCCGTGCCGATCTCGTTTGGGGATACCTTTTTTCCTGCTGATGCCCGCTTGCACAATTGGCAGGCACGGTGTATCCGGCCGCTCTGTCTCCTGAATAAAGGGAGGCTGTGGGAGGTGCATGCAACGCGTCGCAGTCACCGGACCACGCAACGAAAAGCCGAAGGGGCGCGCCCTGACGGCGTTGAAAGGAGAAGGCCAATGGCCAAGAAACTCGTCGGTACGATGAAGTTGCAAGTGAAAGCGGGTCAAGCAAACCCGTCCCCACCCGTGGGTCCAGCGCTGGGTCAGCGCGGCATCAACATCATGGAATTCTGTAAGGCGTTCAACGCCAAGACAGCGGACATGGAGCCTGGTGCGCCGTGCCCGACCGTGATCAGCTATTATCAGGACAAGTCCTTTACGATGGACATCAAGACGCCCCCTGCGTCCTATTACCTGAAGAAAGCTGCCAAGGTGAACTCTGGCGCGAAAACGCCGAGCCGTGAAACAGTTGGTTCTGTGACCACCAAGCAGCTGCGTGAGATCGCAGAAGCAAAAATGGCTGACCTGTCTGCAAACGACGTGGATCAGGCGATGAAGATCATTCTGGGTTCTGCCCGGTCCATGGGCATCGAGGTGAAGTAAGATGGCAAAACTTGGAAAACGTAGCACTTCCGCCCGCGAAGCATTCGCAGGCAAGGCAGATCTCACGGTCGAAGAGGCCGTGGCTTTGATCAAATCCAACTCCAAAGTCAAGTTCGACGAGACCATGGAGATTGCAATGAACCTCGGCGTTGACCCACGCCACGCTGACCAGATGGTCCGCGGTGTTGTCGGCTTGCCAAACGGCACCGGTAAAACCATGCGTGTTGCCGTGTTCGCCCGCGGCCCAAAAGCCGAAGAAGCCACAGCAGCCGGTGCCGATATCGTTGGTGCCGAGGACCTGATGGAAATCGTGCAGTCCGGCAAGATCGAATTTGACCGCTGCATTGCCACACCTGACATGATGCCCATCGTTGGTCGTCTGGGTAAGGTACTTGGCCCCCGTAACCTGATGCCAAACCCCAAGGTTGGTACCGTGACCATGGACGTCAAAGCAGCAGTAGAAGCCGCCAAGGGTGGCGAAGTTCAGTTCAAAGCCGAAAAAGGTGGCGTTGTGCATGCCGGCATCGGCAAACTGAGCTTTGACGAAGGTAAGCTGGTCGAAAACGTCCGGGCCTTCATCGGTGCCGTGGCCAAGGCCAAGCCGTCGGGGACAAAAGGAACCTACCTGAAAAAGATCAACCTGACGTCCACAATGGGCCCGGGCGTATCTATTTCGGTCGAGGATGCTGCGAGCGAATAAGTCGAAAGCGGCTACTGAATAAAGCGATTGAGGCGGTGATGTATTTCGCCGCCTCTTTTACGTTTTGCGGTCAAAAACGATCAAAAGGTACACCAGTTCAAGTGCTGTACCCGCGCAGGCTCGCACAGTGGTTAATGTGCGTCGCGGTCATGAGGGGGAGGGGCCGCGCGTGAATTTTGGTGAAATAACTTGCGCACTCCGGATACAGAGGCTCAATTATTCAGTTTCGTCATCTACCCTCCCATTCAGGGGTTTCAAATCCCCCCGCCACCCTGTAATGCACCAGTCAAGTACCCAAGCGCGATTCGTCGCGCTTTTGTGCTTTTCGTCCGAGACGGTGGGTGTTGGAGATATTTCCAGCATAATTCCTGCCTGAGACGGGAAACGGTAATTTTCTTCGGATCGCCCTTGGGCTCTCCGCAGCAACGCACCCGGCCCCCGTAAGGACCCGAAATGTCGGGACACCTAATGTTCCGGCAAAACTGAGCCGGAGGGGTAACCCTCCCTTACTGGAGTGAAACTGTGGATAGAGCACAAAAAGAACAATTGGTCGACGAACTCGGCCAAATCTTTGAAAGCTCTGGCGTCGTTGTGGTTAGCCACTACGTCGGTCTGACAGTTGCTGAAATGCAGGACCTTCGGGCGCGCGCACGCGCTGCCGGTGGGGCTGTGCGTGTTGCCAAGAACAGGCTCGCCAAGATCGCCCTTGATGGAAAGCCATGCGCAAGCATTGCTGACCTTCTCACGGGTATGACCGTTCTGACCTATTCCGAGGATCCTGTGGCTGCGGCCAAGGTTGCTCAGGATTTTGCCAAAGAGAATGACAAATTCGTCATCCTCGGCGGTGCCATGGGTGAGAACGCGTTGGACGTCGCCGGTGTTGAAGCCGTGTCCAAAATGCCTTCGCGTGATGAGCTTATTGCTACAATCGCGGGCATGCTGGGCGCACCTGCTTCCAATATCGCCGGGGCCATTGGCGCACCTGCAAGCAATATCGCATCCATCTTGTCCACAATTGAGGACAAGGCGGCTGCGTAAAGCAACTGATCATATCGGCGCAGCGGTTGAATGCACGCGTTGGAACACACATATCGTAAACGGAAAGAGCTAAAACATGGCTGATCTGAAGAAACTGGCAGAAGAGATCGTTGGTCTTACCCTGCTCGAAGCACAAGAACTGAAAACCATACTCAAAGACGAGTATGGCATCGAGCCCGCCGCTGGTGGCGCTGTGATGATGGCAGGCCCCGCCGATGGTGGTGCAGCTGAAGAAGAAAAAACTGAATTTGACGTTGTGCTGAAAAATGCCGGCGCTTCCAAGATCAACGTGATCAAAGAAGTTCGCGGCATCACCGGTCTGGGCCTCAAAGAAGCCAAAGACATGGTTGAAGCTGGCGGCAAAATCAAAGAAGGCGTCGACAAAGCCGAAGCAGAAGAGATCAAGGCAAAGCTGGAAGCAGCTGGCGCCGAAGTCGAACTGGCCTAAATCGGGCGGTGGGTTCACGCCCGCCCTACAGGTCCAAGCGCCGTAGGGTGGGTGAAACCCACGTAATAAAATTGGCTGGACGGAGAGGTTTCTCTGTCCAGCCAAACCTGTCTTGAAGGGGGCTTTTTAACGAAAGCTTCCTTCTGGAGAGGTCCAAAGGTCGGAAGGTTTGCGGTGGGACGCAGGCCAGCATAGACCGCGATAGCTCCGCTCTGATGAGCGCACCACGGCCCCGGTGGCAGCGTTCAGGCAAGAGACACGAAAGGTGACACGACACATGGCACAATCCTTCCTTGGCCAGAAGCGTCTACGTAAATATTATGGCAAAATCCGCGAAGTGCTGGAGATGCCGAACCTCATCGAGGTTCAGAAATCATCCTACGACCTGTTCCTGAACTCAGGCGATGCCGAGACACCCACCGATGGTGATGGCATTCAAGGCGTGTTCCAGTCGGTTTTCCCGATCAAGGATTTCAACGAAACCTCTGTTCTGGAATACGTCAAGTACGAGCTGGAAAAGCCCAAGTACGACGTTGAGGAATGCCAGCAGCGCGACATGACCTATTCCGCGCCGCTTAAGGTAACGCTCCGTCTGATCGTATTTGATGTGGACGAGGACACAGGCGCCAAATCTGTAAAAGACATCAAGGAACAAGACGTATTCATGGGCGATATGCCTTTGATGACGCCGAACGGGACGTTCATCGTGAACGGTACCGAGCGTGTGATCGTGTCTCAGATGCACCGCTCACCCGGCGTGTTTTTTGACCACGACAAGGGCAAGACGCACTCTTCGGGTAAGCTTTTGTTCGCCTGCCGCATCATCCCGTATCGCGGTTCATGGCTGGACTTTGAATTTGACGCCAAGGACATCGTTTTCGCGCGCATTGACCGCCGTCGCAAGCTGCCTGTCACCACGCTGCTGTATTCGCTGGGCCTTGATCAGCAAGACATCATGGATGCGTATTACCAGACTGTTACCTACAAGTTGAAAAAGGGTAAGGGCTGGGTTGCGCCTTTCTTCCCGGATCGTGTGCGGGGCACACGTCCGACCTATGACATCATTGACGCCAAGACCGGCGATGTGCTGTTCGAGATGGGCAAGAAAGTCACGCCGCGCGCTGTCAAACAGTTGATCGACGACGGCAAAGTCAAAGAATTGCTCGTGCCGTTCGAGCATATCGTGGGCAAGTTTTCGGCCAAGGACATCATCAACGAAGAAACCGGTGCGATTTACGTCGAAGCCGGTGACGAGATGACGCTTGAGTACGACAAGGACGGCACGCTCATCGGTGGTACCGCCAAAGAGTTGATCGATGCAGGCATCACCGAGATTCCGCTGCTGGACATCGATAACGTCAACGTCGGCCCCTACATGCGTAACACGCTGGCCGCCGACAAAAACATGAACCGTGATACCGCGCTCATGGACATCTACCGTGTTATGCGTCCGGGCGAGCCGCCCACCGTTGAAGCGGCATCGAACCTGTTCGACACATTGTTCTTTGATGGCGAACGGTATGACCTGTCTGCTGTTGGCCGTGTGAAGATGAACATGCGTCTGAACCTCGAAAAAGAGGATACGCAGCGTACATTGGACCGCGCCGATATCGTGGCGTGTATCAAAGCGCTGGTTGACCTGCGTGATGGTCGTGGCGACATCGACGACATTGACCACCTCGGCAACCGCCGTGTGCGTTCCGTCGGTGAATTGATGGAGAACCAGTACCGCGTTGGTCTGCTGCGCATGGAGCGCGCGATCAAAGAGCGTATGTCTTCTGTCGAGATCGACAATGTGATGCCGCAGGACCTGATCAACGCCAAGCCGGCAGCCGCTGCAGTGCGTGAATTCTTTGGTTCCTCGCAGCTTTCGCAGTTCATGGACCAAACCAATCCGCTGTCCGAGGTAACGCACAAGCGTCGCCTTTCAGCGCTTGGACCAGGTGGTCTGACACGTGAGCGTGCCGGTTTTGAGGTGCGCGACGTGCATCCAACCCACTATGGCCGTATGTGCCCGATCGAAACGCCGGAAGGCCCGAACATCGGTCTGATCAACTCGCTGGCCACTTTTGCCCGCGTGAACAAATACGGTTTCATCGAAACGCCGTACCGCAAGGTCGAAGGCGGCGTCGTGTCTGACGATGTGCAGTACATGTCCGCCACCGAAGAAATGCGTCACACTGTGGCGCAGGCCAACGCGTCAATTGACGAGAACGGCAAGTTCACAAATGAATTCGTGAACACCCGTAAGTCGGGCGAATATACGCTGGCACCCTCTGCGCACGTGGATTTGATCGACGTGTCGCCAAAGCAGCTGGTGTCTGTTGCGGCCTCGCTGATCCCGTTCCTCGAGAACGACGACGCGAACCGTGCCTTGATGGGTTCCAACATGCAACGTCAGGCTGTGCCTTTGCTGCAAGCGGAAGCGCCGCTTGTGGGTACAGGTATCGAAGAAGTTGTGGCGCGGGATTCCGGTGCGGCCTACATGGCCAAACGTGCAGGCATCATCGACCAGGTCGATGCGTCGCGTATTGTTATCCGTGCAACCGAAGACCTTGAGCTGGGCGACGCAGGCGTAGACATCTACCGCATGCGCAAATTCCAGCGCTCGAACCAGAACACCTGCATCAACCAGCGTCCGCTGGTGAAGGTGGGCGAATCTGTGATCAAGGGTCAGGTGATTGCGGATGGTCCGTCTACAGACATGGGTGAACTGGCCCTTGGTAAAAACGTGGTTGTCGCGTTTATGCCTTGGAACGGCTACAACTATGAAGACTCCATCCTGATCTCCGAGCGTATCTCGCGCGACGACGTCTTTACCTCGATCCACATCGAGGAATTCGAAGTCGCCGCACGCGATACAAAGTTGGGACCGGAAGAAATCACCCGCGACATTCCGAACGTCGGTGAAGAAGCGCTGCGTAACCTCGACGAGGCAGGCATCGTGTATATCGGCGCGGACGTTGAGCCGGGCGATATTCTGGTCGGCAAGATCACACCAAAAGGCGAAAGCCCGATGACGCCGGAGGAAAAACTCCTGCGCGCCATCTTTGGTGAGAAAGCGTCGGACGTGCGTGATACGTCTCTGCGCGTGAAGCCGGGTGACTTTGGTACAGTTGTAGAAGTGCGTGTCTTTAACCGCCATGGCGTGGAAAAAGATGAACGTGCCCTGCAGATCGAGCGTGAAGAAGTCGAGCGTCTGGCACGTGACCGTGACGACGAATTGGCCATTCTGGACCGCAACATCTATGCACGTCTGAAGTCAATGATCCTTGGTAAGATCGCTGTTAAAGGTCCAAAGGGTGTCAAATCAAACGCCGAGATCACCGAAGAGTTGCTGTCAGAGCAGCTGACACGTGGTCAGTGGTGGCAGTTGGCACTTGCGGACGAGGACGACGCAAAAATCGTCGAAGCCCTGAACGAGCAGTACGAGATCCAGAAGCGGACCTTGGATGCGCGTTT
>JBARUV010000035.1:0-4284 GCA_049645905.1 Sulfitobacter sp. | reverse complement strand
TCAAAGGGGACACTCGATCAATACGACGAGCCGACACGGCTCTGGGGTGGACTGTGGCTGCGGTTGAGCTTTGGGTGATCTGACTGTTCCTGCGCCATGGTACCGGGCGCAGCAGCAACGTGAGCTTTCGCACGGTGCACTGACGTCCCAGCCTTGCGAAAGGGGCATCGCCGCTTTATCTCCCCTGCATGGCACAGGTAAAATCATCCTCCAAATCCGATCCCAATTACAAGGTGATCGCCGAGAACCGCCGCGCGCGGTATGATTACGCGATCGAGGAAGACATCGAATGCGGGATCATCCTTGAAGGCTCCGAGGTCAAATCGCTTCGGATGGGCGGGGCCAACATCGCTGAAAGCTATGCCGCCGTTGAGGACGGCGAGCTTTGGCTCGTTAACAGCTACGTCGCGCCCTACAAGCAGGCCAAGACCTTCGGCCACGAGGAACGCCGCCGCCGCAAGCTGTTGGTCAGTCGCAAGCAGATGGCCAACCTGTGGAACGCCACACAACGCAAAGGCATGACGCTGGTACCGCTGGTGATGTATTTCAACCATCGCGGCATGGCCAAGATCAAGATCGGCATCGCCAAAGGCAAACAACTGCATGACAAGCGCGCGACTTCTGCCAAGCGGGATTGGTCACGCCAAAAGCAGCGATTGCTCAAGGACAATGGCTGAAACGCTCAGCCTGATCGGTTTCCACCATTCCGTCTACACCCGGATTGTGCGCATGGCGCTGGCCGAGATGGGTTTGCAGGCCCGCTATATCGAGGTGAACCCCTTTGCGGATGAGGCTGACCCTGTTCTTGCGGCCCACTCGCCCTTTGGTCGGGTGCCGGTGCTGCGGGACGGAGACTTTGTGCTGACGGAAACCGCCGCGATCCTACGCTACCTTGATGCGTTGGGGAACGATGGCTCAATGGTGCCCGAAGGTGCGCAATCTGGTGCGCGCATGGCGCAGGTCATCGGCATTGTGGACGCTTACGGCTATCAGCCGATGGTGCGTCAGGTGTTTTCACACGGATATTATCGCCCTCTTATGGGCGAGGAAGCGGACCCGGAAATGGTGGCACAGGGTCTGCGCAATTCAGCACCGGTTTTGCGGATGCTGGACAGGATTGCAGCAGAGGGTTTGGTGTTGAACGCGCGCCGGATAACCCTTGCGGATCTGCACCTTGCACCGATGATCGCCTATTTCACGCGCGTGCGCGACGGTGCAGCCGCAATGGCAGAGTGTCCCGCGTTGAACGGATGGTGGGCCGTCGCCAGAAAGCGCCCATCGCTGAACGTCACTGATCCCTTTACACAGCGTTGACGGGAAAAACCGCCCCAACTTTCCCCTTAGTGAAAAGTCAGGTCTCCGATATTGATCTCCCTGTCGGAGGGTGGGTGCCCCTGCGGACATCAGGCATAACGCGCCCTTAGGGAATTGAATATGGAACTTCTTATCAGCCTCATCTCCGGCGCTGCCGGCGGCAATATCGCGGGCAAACTGCTTGGTAAACTGGATCAGGGCACATTGATCAACTCGTTGTCCGGCCTCGTCGGCGGTGGTCTGGGCGGTACGCTGTTGGGCATGATGGGTGCAGGCGATCCGATGGGTGGCATGGATATCGGCTCAATCATCGCACAGGTTGCTGGCGGCGGCGTCGGCGGTGGCGTTGTACTGGCGATTGTCGGTGCCGTAAAAAACATGATGGCCAAGTAAGCCATGTTTTGGGTAGCGCTGCGGCGCTGCCCACTCTTGCCAGCACTACCCCTTGGCGATACTCAGATGCTGACCCGATAAACCGGAGGCGCTGCATATGGCTGATGATCCCAAGACGCTGGTTTCAACCGACTGGTTGGCCAAACATCTCAAAGACCCCGATCTGCGTATTCTGGACGGATCATGGTATCTGCCCGACGCAGGCCGTGACCCAAAGGCCGAATATGCCGCCGCGCATATCCCCGGCGCGCGATTCTTTGATATTGACGATATCGCCGATTCACGGTCGGACCTCCCGCATATGGCGCCCCCGGTTGAGAAATTCATGTCGCGCCTGCGCGCAATGGGTGTCGGTGACGGTCATCAGGTGGTTGTCTATGATGGTGCGGGCCTGATGTCTGCTGCGCGTGTCTGGTGGATGTTCAAGCTGATGGGGCAGGACGACGTGGCCGTTCTGGACGGTGGCCTGCCGAAGTGGATCGCCGAAGAACGCGAGACCGAAGATATGCCGCCCATTGTGCGAGACCGTCACATGACGGTGCGCTTCCAGAACCAGCTGGTGCGTGATGTCACGCAGGTTGCACAGGCCTCAAAGCTGGGGGACCCGCAGATTGTTGATGCCCGCTCTGCCGCCCGTTTTCGCGGTGATGCGCCGGAGCCGCGCGAGGGGCTGCGCGCAGGTCATATCCCCGGATCGCGCAATGTACCGTATGGCGATCTGTTGAACCCTGATCAAACGATGAAACCCAACGAGGAAACACGCGCCGTTTTCGAGGCCGCAGGCGTTGATCTAGGCAAACCCGTTATCACCTCTTGCGGATCGGGTGTGACCGCTGCCGTTCTTGCACTGGCGCTGGAGCGTTTGGGCCACCGGCATTGGGCGCTTTATGACGGGTCATGGTCAGAATGGGGCATGTTCCCGACCGTTCCTGTTGCTACCGGAGACGCATAATGTTCGAGACACTCAAGGCCCAGCCCGTTGACGGGATCATGACCATCGCAAAAATGTACCGCGAAGATCCGCGCGAGACCAAGGTGGATCTGGGCGTCGGTGTCTACAAGGACGCATCGGGGCTCACGCCGATCATGCGCGCCGTAAAGGCCGCAGAGAAACAGCTGTGGGAACAGCAGGATACCAAGGTGTATACGGGGCTGGTCGGTGATCCCGCCTTTGCCGATGTGATGGTCGATCTGGTTTTGGGCAAAGCGGTCCCGCGCGCGAACGTGGCCGCTGCCGCCACCCCCGGCGGCACGGGCGCTGTGCGTCAGGCATTCGAAATGATCCAGATGGCACAACCGGATGCGCGGGTGTTTGTGTCGGACCCGACATGGCCCAACCACATTTCGATCCTGAACTATCTGGGCATTGAAAAGGTACCGTACCGCTATTTCGACTCTGAAACCCGCGGCGTGGATTTTGAGGGCATGTTGGCCGACCTCAAGACCGCCAGAAAGGGCGACGTCGTGCTTTTGCATGGATGTTGCCACAACCCGACCGGCGCCAATCTGAATAGCGCCGAATGGGACGCGGTGCTTGCCGTATTGCTCGAAACCGGCGCAACACCGATGATTGACATCGCCTATCAGGGATTTGGCGACGGGCTGGACGAAGATGCGGCAGCCACGCGCAAGATTGCCGCCGCGGTGCCGGAGTGTCTGATTGCAGCGAGTTGTTCCAAGAACTTTGGTATTTACCGCGAGCGTACGGGCATTCTGATGGTCGTTGCGGCGGATGCGGGGGCGCAGGCGCTTAATCAAGGCACATTGTCTTCGTTGAACCGGTTGAATTTCAGCTTCCCGCCCGATCACGGCGCGCGGCTGGTTACGATGATCCTGACCGATGACAAATTGCGGGCCGACTGGGAAGCGGAGCTGGAGGCGGTGCGGTTGAACATGCTTGGTCTGCGCGAACAGCTGGCCGCCGAGTTGCAGCGTTTGTCCGGCTCGGACCGCTTTGGTTTTCTCGCGCAGCACCGCGGCATGTTTTCGCTGTTGGGCACCTCGCCACAGAAGGTGGAGGCGTTGCGTGCGCAATATGGCATTTACATGATCTCAGACAGCCGGATGAATATTGCCGGGCTGAACACGCAGTCAGTGCCTATTCTGGCGCAGGCGATTGTCGACGTGGGCGTCTGAAGCCAGCTGACCGATAGGGCGTCGCTTCGACAATAAAGGGAGGCGAATGCTTCCCTGCAGCGTGTGATCCTGTCCCATTTCTCCATGACCGCTTGGTTGGCAATATGCTTGGGGATCAGGCCGCATGTGCCTTCTGTGTTGATGGACTGCAAAGCGATGACTTGGCTGTTGGCGCCAACCATCCCGCGCGTTATGTCGAGTGGATTATTTTACTTACAATGAGAATTGGCAGGTCTCTCACAGTTTTAAAAAGCAAAACCCGGCCTCGAAAGGCCGGGTTTCTTCTTTCCAAAAGCTTTCAGAGAGGGAGGATCTTTAGCCTTTGGAGAACTCTGGATAGGCTTCCATGCCCATCTCGGTTGTGTCGAGACCGCTGATTTCGGATTCCTCGTCTACACGAAGTCCGGTTACCGCTTTGAGGATCGCAAAGACGATCATGCT
>JBARUV010000034.1:0-15086 GCA_049645905.1 Sulfitobacter sp. | reverse complement strand
GATCCTCTAATTCTCGGTGGTTCAGTTTACTCGTCCATGCTAGGTGTTAAGAATTAAAGCATCATTCGGCAGGGTATGAATTTCCTATGGTTACCGCCCTCAAGAAGCGCCGTTTACAGAGCGACATTACTGCGCCACGGCTCCGCACCATTTTATTTGCCGATCTGGTTTCTTATAGCACCCATGTTGCTGAAGACGAAGCCGGGACCCTGAGTTTCATGCGGAGCTGTTTCAGTCTTTTTGAAGACGTCAGTGCGCGTCACTCTGGCCGTGTGGTGAAAACGACAGGCGACGGGATCCTCGCTTTGTTCGGTAACCCGCAGGATGCAGTGGATTTTTCGATAGAAGTCCAAACTCAAATCGAAGCCGTAACTGATAAATATGCCTTTAGAATCGGGATCAACTCGGGCGTGGTTGAACTGGCGAAAGACGATGTTTTCGGCCACGCGGTTAACGTCGCGGCCCGGCTCGAGCCTCTTGCCCAGCCGGGTGGGGTATGCGTCTCTCGGGATGTATTCGCGAAACTCCCGGAAGAGAAGCGGCACAAGTTTTTCTCGTTGGGCCCGCAACGTCTGTACAATCTACCGGGCACTTACGAGCCTTTCCAGATGGATGTTGGGCCAGCTTTGCCCGGGAAGGGCGACGGACGTAATATCCTGCACCTGTCGGTCATTGGCGGTCCAACGCTCCACGCCAACGGAGTCTTGCAGCCTTTGCCAGAAACGCAGGACGCCAGAGTGCTTTTGTCGTATCTCGCCATGGCGCCCAGCAATGCTGAAGCAATGGGGCGTCTGAGCGCGCTTCTTCGACCTGATGCCAACCCGGATGTTGCACACAAAGCCACGCATATCGCGCTTTCGTCTTTGCAAAAGGCGATTGGCGATGCGCTGGTCATAAAAGACGACGTTGCATCATTTAATGCGGGTTTCGTTCAGACGGACATAGACCGGATTGTGCGAAATGCGGCACGGGGCAAGCTTGATGATCTCTTCGTGATTGAAGGCGACTGGGTTCATCGCATTTTTTCCGGCCTTGGAGAGCTCAACCCTGTTATTACCTCTTGGTTGGCGCTTGTGCGCAGCGATGTGCGCGAGCAATTGGTCTCGGTGCTTGAGATGGAAATGCAGAAGATTGTTGACGATTCAGACCCGGCCATTCGGGGGATTTCAAATTCGATCCTCAAAATAGAACCCTGCCACGAGGGTGCAGCGCAACGCCTGATGAGAAGTTTGAACGTTGCAGGAAACGTTGCGGCCACCATGCGCGTTTTTGATCGGCTGTCCCAAAACCTGTCCATGCGTTACGGGCTGGAACCCCGGCCTGAAACACGTGCAGCGGCGCGGGGGGAGACATTATCGGCCCCCAGCCTGCGAGATCCTCTGGCGCCTCTCAGGATACAGCTTAGAAATTTCGAAGGGGAGTCAGAGGCGGCGCGGGTGAGGCTCGCTTCCTTCCGGTCAGAGATTGTCTCGGGGCTGTCCCGCTTCCGGAGTTGGTCCGTCGTTGAGGGGGATCAAAGCGATCACGATGCGCTGCCAAAGGTCGGTTCGGACTATGTCTTGAGTGCGACCCAATCCAAGGACGACGTCTGCGCGACGCTTACCCTAAGCGCAGCAGGAAGTGGCCGTATTGTCTGGAGCGAGGATCTGGATATCGGCTCCGAGCAGATGTCCAAATCGCGACAACAGGCGGTCAGCCGCATCGCGGCTATGTTCGAAATGTATGTGTCGACGGATCGTTCGACCAAGGCCGAAACCAGCGCCCAGCATGCTGTTGTGGACGACTGGCTCTCCGGTGAACGGCTGCTGACGCAATGGACAAAGCGGGCCTTTGAGCAAGGTATCGCCAGATTTGAAGACCTTATTGCACGCGCGCCTGAATTTGCACCTGCCCATGCCAGCCTCGCAAGCGCGCTCAATGTTCTGCATGTCGTGCGCCCCGGCTTTCGCCGCGATCCGTCGATGGCAAAACGTGCATTGGAGGCCAGCGACATCGCCGTCGGGCTCGACCCGCTGGATGCACGCAATCGGCTGGCGCTGGCGTGGTCTGCGGCGCTCAAAGGGAACTTCGACCGTGCCGCGCTCAATATGGACATGGCCGAGCGCCTTAATCCCCATAGCCCTCGCACGCTTGCGTCCTGTGCTATGGGCTTTAGCTTTTTGGGCGAACACGACCGTGCCGCGCGCGTCCTTGAACATTGCCTCAATTGCGCGCCGGTCTTGTTGGATTACCAATGGTGCTACGCCGCATCTATCCGCTTTCTTGGCGGCGATGACGCAGGTGCGATACAGGCGGCGGCACGGTCTGATGACCGGATCATCGACAATCCGGGGTGGACCGCCGCCGCGTTCGCGCGCAGCGGACAGTTGGCGGCAGCACGCACCGCCTTTGACAAGCTGGTCCATGACGTCACAGCCGTTTGGGATGGCGGAACATCACCCACACCCGAAGATGTGCGCGATTGGTTTGTATCTGCCTATCCCATCCAGCACGCCGCAGAACGTGAGGCACTGGCAGATGCCCTGAACGCGGCGATGGTGGGCGAAGGTTAGAGACAACGCCTGAAGGTCAGGGAGGAGAGGAGGTATGATATGTCATCGGCAGGTTCTACCAATGCCTCGATGTCTTCTGTCATCGCTCTCAAGTACTTTTTCCTGTCCAAGGTAACATCGTCAAACAGCGCATAGTCGCTGGGGACCACGACATTCATCTTCTTTTTCTTCTTGTCCTTCGGCGGCGTGTCTAGTTGAACAACGAGCGTCAGTTTCTCAGGGCCCCCGTCCAGCTTTATCGGCGATCCCTCCGCTACGACTTCCAGTTTGTAATAGGTGAGCTTTATCTGCCCCCCAACGAAGGGTGCCAGTCTCTGCTCTTCGTCGTCCAATGACTCATCAAGAAAGTCCGTGATGACGGCAAAACTTTCATTCTCCTCACCATCATACCGCAACCAGATTGAATACTTTCCGGCAAGGACGTCACCAATGGTAGTCCTGACGATTTGTTCCGGATCTGTAGAAGGCGCTTTGAAACTTTTGAGGAGCGCCTCACCAGCGAATACCTGGCCTTTTTGCCTTTTGTCGGCATCGTTCCAATCTCCATAGAGGGGGCCTGTCAGTCCGCTATCCTGCGTAATCAACAGTGATGGCATAATAGTCTCCTTTTCAAGTTTCTGGTTTCCAATGTTTCTGCACAACGGCGTGCAGGTCTTTCAGGCCGAACTTGCCGTTTGTATCGGTAAAGTCCGGTGTGAAATCGTTCCGTAAAATGCTGTCGGGATCATTCCAGATGGCGCGATAAACGGTTTCCATTGTGATGCGGCTGGCCAGCGGGCCAAAGTGTTGGCCGGAGGCATGCACATCCGCCTCGCGCAGGAAATAGAACCAGAGCGGCGTTTCGTTACGCAAAGGCGCTGCGGTATCAGACATCAGAAAATCGCTGAGGGTGGGCGAGCGTGTCTGCGCCACGCGCAATGCGGGCAGGCGGCGCGGCAAGGGTGCGGCGCCCGCTTCCTTGAGCCGCGTGTGTGCCCCAGCGGACAGGGATTGCGCGCTGTCGATCCGCAGGCGGTTGCCCCTGACAAGCGTATGTTCAGCGAGATTGAACGTGCCGTGCCTTGTTCCCGTCGGACGCGGTGCGGACATCATGCAATCCCCGATCGAATCCGGCAAACTGAACATATCCAGCGCGAGATTTTCATCAATCGCGGCAGACAGGCTGATGCGGGGGTCATTGCAATCCGAAGGTAATAAGAACGACCAACCAGCGGCCCAGTCATCCGGCAACCGGGCCTCTCCCTGGACTTTAACAAGCCGAGAAGCGGTGCTGTGATCGGTAAAGTGCAGCAAATCCTCCAGACCGGCCCCGCTCCCTCCGCGCCGCCAATAAGGATATCTGTAGCGCACCATCGCGTGACCAAGGCGGAAACTGGCTGCTGCAAATTCGACGGGGATCAAACCGGCGCCTTCTCCCAGCAGGGGCCAGGCCCTTGATTGGATCACGTCGCGGTACACGACCGGATCAATCACCCGCGGCAGGTAATCGTAAAGAACAATCCACTGCATGTGGCGGCGCGCAACCAGATGTGCCTCGGCCACGTCTGCCCGGTCTGCGGTCATAACTTGATAGAACTTGGTGATGAGCACAACGAGCTGCGACAAGGTCAGGTTTTGGTCGTTGCGTTTGTCCGTCAGGATCGGTTCACCGCAGCGTGATCGTGGCAGGTCATTCTGGCGATTGGTGGTCGTTCTGCCAAGGGCCAACCCGCCGCCCTCGCAAACTGACGGGCAAGCCGAAAGATCGGCATCACGCGCGAACACGGATGTGAAATCAAGATAGGCACTGCGATATCGTACAGGAAACGCCGGTGCAGGGGGGTCGTAATAGGTCAGATCATGGGCAATCAGTTGCCCCAGATAGGTATAGGCGGCGGGAATACCGTTTGCGTTGAACCGGTACTTTCCCCAGCGTGTCGGCCATTCGGCCATCTTTGCGGCCAGTTCAGAAAGCAAACTCTCGTCATGTAATGGTTGATCGGTTTCTTTGCTCACGCGGTCATAGGGAGTGAAATTAGTCTGCGCCGAGGAACTGGCGAAACTATCGCGAAATAAGATATCCGAACCATCAATTTCTGCATGAACAAGGGGTGCCAAACCAGAGTGCTCTTGGCCGTCAAACCTCTCGTAGATCAGATCGCATGACTCCAATCTACCTAACCGCTTGGCCTCAACGACCCGGATACCGTTGTTTATCAGAATGTTGCTAATCCTCGGGTGGCACAATCAGATATATACAAAACATTTTACGGCAAAAATTCGAAAACTACGAAATCAGGATAGCACAGCACCACGCCCATTGCTGCACTATTTGGGCGGAGCAGGGCAAAATTGCAATTTGACGGAATACCGAGGGCGAAACAGATCGTCGCGATGCGCCGCAATAAATTGCTTTGCAAAGTTTGTTTGACACGAGCGACAAGAAAACAGACAGTCAATTGCATTGTCCGAGTAATCAGTAAACTGATCAGATCGCTAGAGACAGAAAACAGGGAAACCTGCAGACTCTTGCGATCATGAAACAGAAGATATGGCCATCGCTGTGCCTTCTGAAATTTCGACTCTGGGAGGAGAATACTATGAGAACTTTGCTGTCATCTGTCGCCTTACTGGCGCTTACAACCGGCCATGTTTCGGCACAAAGCGCCGAACTGCCGGCAAATATCGAACGTCTGCAAAGCATGCAGTCGACCGGCGTTAAAGACTTTACCGTCATTGACCAGTCCGGCACCTATGCCGACGGCATCAAGAAAACGCTTGAGCAGATCAAGATGCCCGACGGATTCAAAATCGAGCTTTACGCCATCGTTCCCGACGCCCGTCACATCGCCGTGGGCCCGCAGGGTGTTGTGACTTTTGTTGGTACCCGCAAGGACAAGGTCTGGGCGGTCACTGACCGCAACAAGGATCGCATCGCTGACGAGGTCAAGGATTTCGCGCCATCGCTCACGTTCACAATTCCCAACGGTGTATGCTTCAGCCCCGACGGTTTTCTCTACATTGCAGAGCAAAACCGCGTTCTGGTCTTCCCTGCGGCAGAATTCTTTTATGAATCCCCCGATGTCGCAGTTGGACAGGTTGTTCCGCAGGGCGAGCTGATCCCGGCAGACGAAGAAAGCTTTAACCACACCGCGCGGGTCTGTGACATCGGCCCGGATGGCAAGCTTTATATCTCTCTTGGCCAGCCACATAACGTGACCCCTGCCGACAAGATCCAGAAGTACATGGATACCGGGATCGGTGGCATAATCCGCATGAACACCGATGGCACAGGCCGCGAAGTTATCGCGCATGGCGTGCGCAATTCGGTTGGTCAGGACTTTGACCCGGCCACGGGCGATTTGTGGTTCACCGACAATCAGGTTGATGGAATGGGTGACGACATTCCTCCGGGCGAGATCAACCACATGACAGAGGTCGGCCTGCACTTTGGCCACCCGTGGTTTGGTGGCAGCGACACCCGCACCAACGAATACAAGGGTGAAGAGGTACCGGTTGAAGTGACGATGCCGGTATCGGCAACTGTCGCCCATGCGGCTGATCTGGGTATGGCCTTCTATACCGGCAAGGCCTTTCCTGCCAAGTATCAGGGTGCGATTTTCTCGGCCCAGCATGGATCATGGAACCGCACCACGCCGGTCGGCGCACGCATCATGGTGACCACGGTCGATGCTGAAGGAAACGCCACGACCGAACCCTTCGCTGAAGGCTGGATTGACGGAAATGGCGAATACCTAGGCCGGCCCGTCGATGTGGCAAACCTGCGTGACGGCTCGATCCTTGTGTCAGACGATCTGACAGGCGCACTCTACCGGATCAGCTACGAACAATGATCCGCATACTATGTATCACCCTCGGCGGGTTCATCCTCGCCGGGGCCGTGTCCGCCCAGACCGCCGGTGATCCGGCCGAAGGGCGCAAGCTTGCCGGACAATGCCGTACCTGCCACGGGATCGACGGTTATGCCAAAATTCCCATCGCACCGCATATCGGGGGCGAACCCGCCCCATATATTGCGTCGCAACTGACCGCATTCCGCGATGGTACCCGAACACATGAGATGATGAGTGTGGTCGCCAAAACCCTGACGGATCAGCAGATTGCGGATCTGTCAGCCTGGTACGCGCAGCATGAAGCCAGCGCGGTTCTGGCCGCCGATGCCGCAGGCGCCCCTGCGGCATGCGTTGCATGCCACGGGGCAGACGGCATAGGGCTGGCTGAGAACGTGCCGAACCTCGCCGGAGAGACAAACATCTACATCGACACCCAGCTCAAGGCCTTTCGCGGCGGCAAACGCACGCACGAGGTGATGTCGGCCATCGCTGCCGACATGACGGATGCCCAAATCCGTGCGGTCGCTGACTGGTATGCCGCTGTGCAACTCGAGATTTTGCCCGGCGAGTGAAAAGGCGGGAAATCCGCTCCTGAAATTTGTCAGGCTACGCCAGCAACGTCAGCCAGACCCAGATGCTTAGAATGGAAAGCCCTGTTGCCATCAGCACAGATGAAGCAGCAACACGGCGTGCGCGGCCGTACATATTGGCAAAGATATAGGCGTTGAACCCGGGCGCCATAGCCGCCGTCAGAACACCGGACCGGAAGGCATCTTGCGGCAGGGCGAATGCGCTGCCGAATATCCAGACCAGAGCGGGGTGCACGACGAGCGCAATGGCGCAGACCAGCGCAATGGCTTTCATATCGCCTTCAGGGCGGTACTGGATCAAGACACCGCCCAAGGCAAAGAGCGCTGCAGGCAAGGCTGCGCGCACCATCATCGACAGCGCATCATCGACCACGCCCGGAATTGTGATCCCGGACAGGTTCACGGCAAAACCCGCAATAATCGCCAGCACCAGCGCATTGCTGAACATTGCGCGGGTCACGCTGCGGATCAGTGCCGCGGTGGACTGGCTGCGATTGCGGACAAATTCCATCACGGTAATGCCGAGGCCATAACAGAACGGCGCGTGCAGGCTGACAATCGCAAAGTTACCAGCCATCGCATCCGCGCCATAGGCACGTTCGGTGATGGGCAGGCCCAAAAGCACGGAGTTCGAGAACAGACAGCAGAATCCGATAGCGACGCAGTCTTCCCAGTCGCGTTGGAACAGGAACCGCGTGCCAAAGATGCCAAGCGCAAAGCAAAGCGTCGCGCCGAGGTAGAAGCTGACCATCAGGCCGGGATCGAAAGAGGCACTGAGATCCAGCCGCGAGATGGCCTGAAACAGCAGGCAGGGAATGGCGAAACTCTGGGTAAATTTCATGACTCCGTCCACGCCCGAGACCGGAAAATACCCGCGCCAGACTGCGACATAGCCAAAGCCGATAACCAGAAAGACCGGCAGAATGACTTCGAGGAGGGTTTGCAAATCCGGGCCTTGGGTTGGGCAGAACGATGGGCGTCAGACCCCGATCCGCGGAATGTTATGGGAAAAATGCAATTCAGTTCAGCGGGAAGGTCAGCGTCATGCCATCATAGGCGGGTTGGATATGATCAGGGGTTTCCGCAAGGAGGGTCGCGTAGTCCAGATCATTGTGCATATTGGTCAGGACGGCGGTCTTCGGGGCCATCCTGTCAATCCACGTCAGGGTCTGGGCAAGGTGGCTATGGGTCGGGTGCGGATCACGGCGCAGGGCATCCACGATCCAGCAGGTCAGATTTTCCAGTTTGGCCCAGACGGGATCAGGGATCGAAGCCACATCGGGCAGATATGCCACATCATTTACGCGGAACCCCAGCGCACCCATGCCACCATGTGGAACGCTAAACGGATCAAAGGTCAGCGCGCCGCCGGGGCCGTCGATGGTGATCGGGCCGTCAATGACGTTCATCTCCAGAATGGGCGGATACATCGACCCTTCCGGACGCTCGAACGCATAGGTGAAACGTTGGATCAGGTCCTCGCGGGTCGGGACATCGGCCCAAACCGGCAAGCGTGCGCGCATGTTGATGACGATCATGCGTAGATCATCCAGCCCGTGTACGTGATCGGCATGGGAATGGGTGTAAAGCACACCGTCAAGTCGCCCCACCTCCGCATCCAGCAGTTGGCAGCGCATGTCGGGCGATGTGTCGATCAGGATAGTTGTGGTTCCAGCCTCCGCCACACGCTCAACCAAGATCGAGCACCGGCTGCGACGGTTTTTCGGGTTTGCCGGATCACAGTCACCCCAATGACCGCCAATGCGCGGCACGCCGCCCGAGGAACCGCAGCCAAGCACAGTGATGCGCATTTCGGCCATCAGAGTGTTGCCTTGGAAAAGAGGCGGGCAAAATTGGCTTGGGTGTGGGCAGCGAATTCGGCGTAGTCCAGACCAAATGTCTCGGCGCCGCGCCGCGCCGTGTGGGCAGAATAGGCGGGTTCGTTGCGTTTGCCGCGTTTGGGCGGCGGGGCAAGGTAGGGCGCGTCGGTTTCAACCAGTATCCGGTCAAGCGGGGCGGCGGCAAAGATGTCGCGCAAATCCGAGGATTTGGGAAACGCGGTGATACCGGACATTGACAGATAGAACCCCAGATCAAGGGCCGCACGGGCCAGGGCAGGGCTGGATGAAAAGCAGTGCATGACGCAGGTATAGGGGCCATTGCGGTGTTCTTCGGCAAGAATGCGCGCCATATCATCGTCTGCATCGCGCGAATGGATAATCAGCGGCAGGCCGGTTTCGCGTGCCGCCGCGATATGGATGCGCAAAGAGGTCTGCTGCACTTGCATGCTTTCGGCGGTATAATGGTAATCAAGACCAGTTTCACCGATGCCGACCATTTTGGGGTGCTGCGCAATCGCGATCAACTGGTCTGTGGTGGCCATCGGTTCTTGGGCCACCGACATCGGGTGGGTGCCTGCGGCGTAGAAGACGGGCGGGTGTGCTTCGGCGATGGCGCGCACGGCGGGTTCGTTTTTCAGGCGTGTGCATATGGTGACCATTCGGGTCACGCCCGCCGCGACTGCGCGGGCGATCAAATCCGGCACTTCGCCCTCGAAATCCGGAAAATCGAGGTGGCAGTGGCTGTCGGTGATCTCGATCAATTCTCGGGGCATGTCGGTCATGGCAGCCTTCTTGGCCTTTAGCGGGGGGCGTTTTCAGCCAGTTTGAACAGGGTATCTAGGACCAAAGCGGCGGGGTCAAGGTTCACTGCCAGCCCGTGTTGCGCGCGGGCCGAAACCAGTTGTGCGGTATCCGCCCAGATGCGTCCCTGCGCGGCGGTCGGCGCGAGGCGGGAAAAGACATCTGCCTCGTTTTGTGTGGCGCTTACGGCAGGGGGGGCGCCTGTCGCGCCGGTGCGGGCAAGGCGCGACAAAAGCAAGTCGATCAGGTGAAAGAGCAGGTTTAGCCGGGCCTCGCCGCCACGCTGGGCAGCAGATTCGGAGAGTTTGAGCGCGCGGGTGCGGTCCAGACGGGGCAGGGTCGACAACAATGCGACAAGATCATTGTAAAGCGCCAGACCGTCCATCAAAGACAGGCGCAATGCGCCTCCAACAGACCCGCTAGATAACGCGGCCAATGCCGCCGGATCGCCGTTGATCTCAACGCCCGACTGGTCAAGCGCGCGTCCCATGTCCTCAGGCGTTAATGTGGCGAGCCGCAAGGTGCGGCAGCGCGATCGGATGGTCGGCAACAGGCCGGAAGGCTGGTGGCTGATTAAGAGCAGCGTTGCGCGTTCGGGGGGTTCTTCCAGCATTTTCAGCAGCGCGTTGGCCGCGTTCACGTTCATTTCGTCCGCGTCGTCGATAATGACCACGCGACGCCCGCCGTCTGCCGCTGACATCTGGAAGAAGCCGTTCAACGCGCGGATATCATCCACAACGATCTGTTTGCGCATGCGTTTGGTGTCGGGATTAATGGTGCGGGTCACGGATTTCAGTCCGCCTTCGCCGCCGGCGGCGATACGTCGGGCGATCGGGTGTTCAGGATCAACATCAAGGGTGCCGGGGGCAGGGGCATCAAACATGCCACCGTCGCTGTCCGGCGTGGCCAGCAGAAACCGCGCAATCCGCCATGCCAGCGTCGCTTTGCCCACGCCGCGCGGCCCGCTCAGCAGCCATGCATGGTGCAATTTACCGCTGTTGAAGGCATCCAGAAAACTGCTCTCGGCCACGTCCTGTCCAAAGAGGCGCGCCGTGTTTCGCGGGTGCGGGGCACCTTCGATTTGATCCGGAGGGGGGGCAATGTCGCTCATGACTGCGGTGTAACATGTTTGGAGGCAGAGGGAATGGGGCAAGGCGTGGGAAAGCGTATGGGAAGAGGGTCTGGCATGCGAAAAATGCACTGTTGTCGCGTGCCTAACCCACGTTATCCCAGCCGTCCGGGTTCGTTCGGATCGTTTGAGAACAGTCCGATCTTGTTGCCTTGAGGATCGCGGAGGTAACCAACATAAAAATGAGGTCCATAAGAAGCGCGCAAGCCCGGCTGGCCCTCGTCAATGCCGCCAGCGGCAAGTGCTGCGCTGTGAAGGTCGCGAACCTGCTTTTGGCTGCTGGCCTCAAATGCGATCATAGCACCGTTCCCGGCCGAGGCCGGACGTCCATCGAAGGTTGGTTTAACATAGAAATCCGGCAAAGCGGCCGACTGACCCGGTTTCTCAGGCAGCGCGTAGCTTAGGCTATCAGGACCCTCCTTAAGTTCGTAATTAAGGGCTGGCAGGAATGCAGAATAGAACCGTTTCGCGCGAGCGATGTCATCAGCACCGACGGTGACGTAGGCAATCATGCTGGGTGTTCCTTTCCGGAAGTTTGCGTTTTGCAGCGGGTCTTACTGCATTGCGGTACGCACCCCCTGATCCGACTTACTACCCGTTACACAAACTCATCCGCTTACGCACCACTGCTGTTACTTCAGATGCAACATCTTCAATCGAGCGCGCGCCGTCGATCACCTCGAAACGCGCGCTCATCTCGTCCGCCAAAGCAAGAAAACCCGCGCGCATGGCCTGTTGCAGGCCTTCGCCGAACCCTTCAAAGCGCAAATCGGCGGTGGGTTGGGCCAGAGCACGGTTCAAGCCTGCGGTGGGGTCCATGTCGATAAGGATTGTGAGGTCCGGTTCGACGCCGATCATCAAGCGATGCAGATCATCGACCACGCTGCGCAGATCGCCACGCGACAGCCCCTGATACATGCGGGTTGAATCGGCAAAACGATCACAGATCACGACCTTGCCAGCTTCAAGAGCAGGGCGGATGGTGCGCTCCAGATGGTCCCGCCGCGCGGCGGTGAACAGCAGGATTTCCGTTTCCGCAGACCAGCGATCAGGATCGCCCTGTAACACCAGCGCGCGGATTTCTTCAGCGCCGGGAGAGCCGCCGGGTTCGCGTGTCAGGACCACCTCGTGACCCGTTGATCTCAGATGTTCGGCAAGCAGGCGGGCCTGGGTGGATTTTCCCGACCCGTCGATCCCTTCAAAACTGATGAACAGACCACTGGCGGTCACGAGGCGTCCTGTGGCCCCGCGTTAAGGCGTTCCAGCAGATGCATCGCAGCGGCGGTGACCTTGACCATAAAGCCGCCCGGCGCGACGGTGCTCGATGCAACAAGGGGCACGCGCACTTCCGGCAGGCCCTCGCGGACAATCACCAGTTCGCCCATTTCATCCCCCTTGGTGATGGGCGCCTGAAACGGACCGGTATAGATTACTTCGCCGGAAACCTCTGTGCTTACGCCGACAGGGGTGAGCAGCGTCAGATCATCTTTCAGCTCAAGGCCAACCGTCTGCACGTCGCCAAGCACCACGGGCGCTTCGGTGATTTGCGTGCCGGCCTTGCCAAGGTCGCGTTCGCTGAACTGACGGAAGGCCCAGTTGACGATCGCTTCGGATTCCTGGGCACGTGCGGGTGCGCTGGACAGTCCCGATATCACAAAAATGACCCGTCGCCCGCCCTGTTTTGCCGAGCCGACCAGCCCGTATCCTGCTTCCTGGGTGTGGCCGGTCTTGAGCCCATCCGCCCCGATTCCAAGTTTCAGCAGGGGATTGCGGTTGAACCTGTTAGAGGCCTCGTTCTGGTCAAAAAGAAATTCTTCTTCGGCAAACATCGGATAAAATTGCGGAAAGTCCGAGATCAGCTTGCTGGCCAGTAGACCCAGATCACGCAGGGACATCCGATGGCCGGGTTTGGGCCAGCCGTTGGAGTTCATGAACGTCGAATTTGTCATGCCCAACTGCTGCGCACGGGTGGTCATATCGCGCGAGAACCGGCTTTCGGTGCCTGACAGTGCCTCGGCAATAACCACACAGGCATCATTGCCCGACAACACGATGATGCCGCGCAATAGATCCTCGACCGAGACCCGCTCGCCTTGTTGCAGAAACATGGTGGAGCCGCCGTATTTCGCGGCTTCGGCAGACACAGGCAGTTTCGCATCCAGATCGAGGCGACCGGTTTCCAGTGCCTCAAACGCCATATAAAGCGTCATCAGTTTCGACATTGATGCAGGGGGCAGGGGGGTGTCGGCGTTCTTGCTCAGCAACACGGTGCCGGTGGTCTGATCGATAACATAAGCGGCCGTGGCTTTGGTTTCAAAAGCCTTTGCGGGCAGGCCAAGTAGCGTCAGCGATACAAACAATGCGCCAAATAAAGCCCTGTGCAAGGGACGGCAGGCGGCAGCGAGGCGGGTCATGGACAGTCCTTCGTTTAGGTCAGTTCGATACGGCATAGGCGTCAGAGAAACCTTCGGCCTTGATCGTCTTGGACAGGTTGTTGAGTTCGGAGCGCGATCCGGCCGGGCCCACCAAAACGCGCCAGAATGCTTTTCCGTTGATCTGGGATTTCTTCACCGTGGGCACCATACCCGCGCTGCGCATCTGCTTGGCGGCGCGGTTGGCGTTCTCCTCAATGCTGAAGATACCGATCTGGACATAAGGTTTGGCCAGACTGGAGGATTTCGCGGCAGGCTTGGGTTGGGGTTTTGGTGCAGCAGGGGCCGCCATTGGTGTTGGTTCGGCACTGTCAATGGCAGCGGCGGCATCCGCAATCGGGTCAAGCGATGTTTCGGACACTTGCGCGGGAGCCTCGATGGCGTCCGAAACCTCGGGCGTGGCTGGGGCTTCGGGTGCTTCGCTTTCCTCGCGACGCAGGGCGGTTACGTTCAGTGGGGCAGGGGCACCTGCCAGAATGCTCAACGCCGCAGCGGCATCAGAGGAGATTTGCAGGTTGGGCCCCGGCAAGTCGCGTTCGCGCCGGAACAAGGCCCCGATCACAAACTTTCCGTTGGCTTCATTACGGATAATGACACGTTCGGGTTCAGTGACATCCGGATGCGCGACCCATACGCCCCCCAGGGACGGCCGGCCGTCCCACAGGCCTTGATCCGTGGCGGAAAAGACCCCGGGCGCTTCGACATCACGTTCAACCAGTTTGGTGGATTTGGTGCTGCCCGCCGTGCTGGCGACACCGTCAGCCTTTGGTGCGCCAAGGGCGAACTGGCCATTCTCGTCGCACCCCGCCAGCATTGTCAGCGACAGAACTGCCCCTGACAGCAGCACAAGAGCACGCTGGGGTCTGGCCTTCCGGGAATGAAGCCTGTTCATGTATATTCTTCCTCGCCTGCTGACCTTTGGGGGTCTGTTTTGCCGCAAAGTACGGCACGTCTGCTCGCCCCTTTAAAGGGGGGTCTTTGGGGGACACTAACCTGCATCCGTGCACCTGAAAAGGCTGGCAATGCAAGATCGGCAAATTTCCCCGCAATGCAGTACGGATCATGTCGGTGTTATAGGCGTTTGCCGAATCATTTTCTTGGCATTAGGAGGGTCACGCAGCGGAGGTTTGGCAGAGTGGTCGAATGCACCGGTCTTGAAAACCGACGGGCGTGAAAGCGTCCCCAGGGTTCGAATCCCTGAGCCTCCGCCAAACCACCATCTAGTAGGATTTGATTGGGTCGCCTTGGGCGACCCTTTTGCTTTATTTTATTTGGCTTTTGACTCTTTTAAAATTACTCTCAAATTCTTTCGTTGATGGCTATATTCTTGCCGTGAGTGGTATGGAGTGTGGTATTTCAGATGGCCCTGACTGGTAAGCTAACCAAGAAGCTGGTCGAGAATCTTGTATCTGGTGGTTGATCGCTCCGGTGCGCGACGTTGGATCGTGCGCGTCGTGGTCAAGGGCCAGAAGAATAAGAAGGGCGCGCCGCTCAGAACTGACTTTGATTGGGCGGTGCCGATATCGTCACGATCAACCAAGCCCGCGACCGGGCGCTGGAATATCGCCGGATGGCCAAGCAGGGGCTGAATCCCCGTTTGAATGCCATGCGCGAGATACCGGCTTTCGAAGAGGTTGCGCAGCAGGTCCATATCGACCGGATGCCAACGTGGAAAAATGCCAAGCATGGCCAGCAATGGAGCAACACCCTGCGCGGCTATGCCTTCCCAAGATCGGGCGGATGCCGATTGACAGCATCGACCAGCCCGAAGGGATGATGTGCCTCGCGCCGATCTGGACCGAAAAACACGAAACGGCGAAGCCGCTGGCGAAAAGGATCAAGACCGTATTGGACGTGGCAGCAAAGCTGATCGACACGACATTCGTCCCTGTTGATGCTGAATACCTC
>JBARUV010000033.1:0-25272 GCA_049645905.1 Sulfitobacter sp. | reverse complement strand
CGCGACCCCGACGTCCTGGACACATGGTTCTCCTCCGGCCTCTGGCCCATCGGCACTCTTGGCTGGCCCGAACAAACACCTGAACTCGAAAAATACTTCCCGACCTCCGTCCTGATCACCGGCTTTGATATCATCTTCTTCTGGGTCGCCCGCATGATGATGATGCAATACGCCGTGGTGGGCCAACGCCCCTTTGACACCGTCTATGTTCACGCGCTGGTGCGCGACGAGAAGGGCAAGAAGATGTCGAAATCCACCGGCAACGTGCTCGACCCGTTGGAACTGATCGACGAATACGGCGCGGACGCGGTGCGCTTTACGCTGACCTCGATGGCGGCCATGGGTCGCGATCTGAAACTGTCGACCGCCCGCATTGACGGCTACCGCAAGTTTGCGAACAAAATATGGAACGCCACGGCCTTTGCCGAACGCAATGGTGTGTTGGAGATCGCCCATAGTGACACACCGCCCGCGACGGCGCTGACCGTGAACAGGTGGATCAAAGGCGAGATCTCCAAAACACGCGAGGCTGTGGATAACGCGCTTGCCCAATACCGCTTCAATGATGCCGCAAACACGCTTTATGCTTTTGTCTGGGGCACGTTCTGCGATTGGTATCTGGAGTTTACCAAGCCGATCTTCGATGGGGATGACGCCGACGCCATAGCGGAAACCCGCGCGACATACGGCTGGGCGCTGGATCAATGCCTGATCCTGTTGCACCCGATCATGCCGTTCATCACCGAAGAATTATGGGGCCTCAAGGACCGCCCCAAGATGCTCGTGCATGCCGATTGGCCCACCTACTCCACCGCTGATCTGCTGGACGAAGAAGCCGACGCCGAATTGAATTGGGTGATTGCCCTGATTCAGAACATCCGTTCCGCGCGCGTGTCCATGGGCGTGCCGGGCAGTATGAAAGTACCGATGCTGGTGACCGAAATTGACGACGCAGGGCAACTCGCATGGGACCGCAACAGTGACCTGATTGCGCGCCGTGCGGGGGTCGAAAGCCTTGAGCAAGTCGCGCATTTCCCGAAAGGGACGGTATCCATCCCCGCGCGCGCGGCCAGCATCGGCTTGCCCCTCGAAGGGATCATCGATAGCGACGCGGAAAAGGCGCGGGTGCAAAATTCACTGGGCAAACTGGCCAAGGAAATCGGCGGCCTGAACGGGCGCCTGAAGAACCCCAAATTCGCCGCCTCCGCCCCTGCCGAGGTGGTTGCCGAAGCGCAGGCCAATCTGGATGCAAGACAAGAAGAGGCGGACCAGTTGCAGGCCGCTTTGGATCGTCTGGCCGAAATCGGGTAATATCCGTCTGCCGCCGAACCTCATCATGACCCTTGCTGTTCTGGGAGTGGTCGCAAGGATCGTCTATTTGGAATGCCCCGCCTGAAAACAGGTGAAGCTTATCTTTTTGAGGTTCCTACTTGAAAACCGCAGGTCTCTTGCCGAATTCCGCCGCGATCACTTCCATCTGGTGCGGCTTGCCGATCAGCGCGGCCTGCTCGCGGGATTCAGCTTCCAGAACGGCCTGCGCGTCAGCGGTTTCAGAGAACGCGATCAACCGCTTGGCTGTCTTGATCGCGGAGGGGCTTTTGCCTGCAATCACGTTGGCGAGCTCCATCGCAGTTGCCAGCGGATCCGCCGCCAACTCTGTGACCAGCCCCCATTTTTCGGCCTGCGTCGCGTCGATCTGTTCGGCTGTATAGGTCAACCGTCGCAGCACATCGCTGCGGACCAGCTTTGGCAGCAGAACCATACCGCCCATATCCGGCACGATGCCCCATTTCATCTCCATCACTGCTAGCCGCGTATCGGGTGCCGCGATGCGGATGTCGGCCCCCAAAGCCAGTTGCATTCCAGCGCCATAGACCGCGCCGTGCAACGCGGCGATCACGGGAATTTCCAGCCGGTGCCAGATCATCGCAACTTCTTGCCATTGGTTTGTGGTATGATTGCCGTCCGACCCAACCCCATGCGTGCGGGGCATCAACAATTCCGCCGGGTCTTTGCCAATCATCCCCGACAGGCCAGCAATATCGATGCCGGCACAGAATGCCTTGCCGTCGCCTGACAGGACGACAACACGCGCGTCAGAGGTTGCAACCTCTTGTCCCGCCTTGATAATCGCATCAATCATCGCCTGATCAACGGCGTTCATTTTGTCGGCGCGGGTCAGGCGGACATGCGCGATATGGTTTTCATAGGTGACGGATACGCGGGACATGGCAAACTCCTGTTGGGTGCCAGATCAATACAGCGCAAATAGCGCGCTGCCGCTAGGGGAACGTCACGGCAAAGATGCCAGCGCGCCTATGGCACGACCCGTTCCACCGCCCGCATCATGCCAAGACCCTTGTCATAGACCAGCGTAAGAATGCGCCGTGCTGGCGCTTTGGTGGCGAGCGTCGGCACCACACGCAGAGCACCCGCAGCAGCGGTTGCAGCCATAAATCCACGCCGTGTCAGTTTAGCCATGTCACAGGCTCCTATTGTTGCGAACGATTCTCATGTAGGCACACTTCGCGCCCCTGCCAACCCCTTGCCCCCATTTGGGGGCGGCCTTATCAATTGGGTTATGACAAAATTCCGCTTCACCCCGCTTGCCCATTCCCTGCCCGCGACAGTCCCTTTTGTCGGGCCGGAAACGCAGGAGCGCGCCCTTGGCCATCCCTTTGTCGCGCGTCTGGGTGCGAACGAAAATGTATTTGGTGCCTCACCAAAAGCGATCAAGGCGATGGCTGAAGCGGGCCAGTGGACGTATGGCGATCCGGAAAGCTTTGATCTGCGCACAGCGATTGCCGCCCATCATGGCACCACAATTGATCATGTCATTGTTGGGGAAGGCATTGACGGGCTGCTCGGATATCTGGTGCGCTTGTTCATCAGTCCGGGCGACTCCGTGGTTACGTCTGACGGGGCGTATCCGACATTCAATTATCACGTGAGCGGTTTTGGCGGCACTCTCCATAAGGTCCCCTATCGGGAGGATTTCGAAGACCCGGCAGCACTGTTTGCCAAGGCTGCAGAAGTAGATGCAAAGCTCGTCTATCTTGCCAATCCAGACAATCCGATGGGCAGTTTTCATTCCGGCACTGACCTTGAAGCGGCACTGGCAGACCTGCCTGCAGCCTCGCTGCTGTTGCTTGATGAGGCCTATGTTGAAACGGCCCCCCAAGGGACTGCGCTGCCTGTTTCCCCGGATGATCTGCGGGTGATCCGTCTGCGTACCTTCTCCAAAGCCTATGGGATGGCAGGCGCGCGGGTGGGATACGCCATCGGGCATCCCGATCTGATCATGGCATTCCATAAAGTGCGCAACCACTTTGGCATGAACCGTGCGGCACAGGCCGGCGCCTTGGCCGCCCTTGCCGATCAGGAATATCTGACCGAAGTCCAAGGAAGAATCGCGGCGTCGCGCCAAAGGATCGGGCAAATCGGCACCGAAAACGGTCTGACGCCCCTGCCCTCTGCGGCAAATTTTGTGCCGCTTGATTGTGGCCGTGACGGCGCCTTTGCCAAGGCTGTTCTTGACGGACTTGTCGCGCGAGGTATCTTTGTACGGATGCCCTTTGTCGCTCCGCAGAACCGTTGCATCCGTGTCTCGTGTGGAACACCTGAACAGCTTGATGCGTTTGCCGCGGCATTGCCGGGCGCTTTACAGGATGCTGAAAAGGCCTGACCTCATGCGCGATACCACCGACCGCCCTGCTGCCCCGAACTACACCGCCGCCTGTATTGTCATGTTCGGCATCAATCTGACGTGGATGTTGTTCGTGATCTGGGCGGTTTGGGGCCTTATTGCGGTTCTGGCAACAGGCTGGGCTGTCAATCGCACGATCAGCTATGTTGACGTGCAGCGCCGCAACTAGCCTTCGCCGATCACCTTGGCCGCACTGTCCAGCGCCCCTTCCCCGTGATCGATCTTGAGCGCGGTCAGGCCAGCTTCTATACCGCCCAACAACCCCATGATCATGTGGCCATTCACATAACCCATATGCCCGAGACGGAAAAAACCGTGCCACGCGGGGTCGCCGGGTGCAGCCATGCCGAGGCCGATACCCAAGGTGAGTCCCAGATGATCTTGTGTCCATTGCCGCAAGGCAGTCGCTTGGGGTGGGGCCAGCCGCAATGCGGTCACAGCATGACTGCGAAAGTCAGGATCGACCACGTTCATTGCAAAACTGCCCCGCGTTGACCACGCCTCGCAGGCCGCCCAGACCGCCCGAGCCAAGACCGCGTGGCGTTGCCAGACCTGTGTGATCCCTTCGGCGTGGATCATGTCCAGTGCGGCACGCAGGCCAAAAATGTGATGTGTAGGCGCGGTGCCGCAGTGGTATTGGGAAAAATCCTGCGGATTGGCGCGCGGCGACCAATCCCAGTACCGGCTGACGCGGGGCATTTTGGAACGCACGCTGTCAGCTTTATCGTTGAAAAACACAAACCCGACGCCCGGTGGCACCATCAGTCCCTTTTGGCAGGCCGTCACCGCCAGATCGACGCCCCAAACGTCCATCTCGAACACATCGCATCCCATCGAGGCGATGCAATCCGCCATAAGTAACGCGGGGTGACCAGCCTCGTCCAAAGCAGCGCGAAGGGCAGGCATATCGGAGCGAATAGAGCTCGAGGTATCCACATGAACACCCAGTACAGCTTTGATTTTATGAGCTTTATCGGCGACCAACGCATCTCGGACGCGATCCATGTCCATCACGGCCGATTGACCGAAATCAATCAGCTCGATCTCGGCCCCCAAACCCTTTGCCATTTCGGACCAGCCGATGCCAAAGCGCCCCGTTGAAGGCACCAGAACCGTGTCACCCGGCGCGATGGTGTTGGCCAATGCGGCCTCCCAAATGGCATGGCCGTTGCCAATATACATCGCCACATGACCGCTGGTGCGCGCAACACGGCGCAGGTCGGCCATCAGTTGCGGCATCATGTCAACCAGCCCGCCCGCGTAGATGTTGGGCGCAGGGCGGTGCATCGCCGCCAGAACGGCATCAGGAATGACGGAGGGGCCGGGGATCGCAAGGTAGGGTCGCCCCTGCGACAGGTTCGCTGTATTCGACATCTTGATAGGCCTTTTCTTTTCGCCGCACCTTATCCACCCCTCCCTTCGGGTCAATACGAAGCGGGCAATGCTTGCCCTACCTTTCATGGTTTCGTAAACCAGTCCGATCAAGCCCAAAAGGATCGTGGCCTCCGTATGAATGACCAGACCTATAAATCCGGGCACCTGATGCGCTGGATTTGGCGCGATTATCTCAAGAAACATACCGGCTTAATGATTGTGGCCGTGTTCTTTATGGCTATCGAAGGGGCGACGCTCGGCGCGCTCGCCAGATTGATGGAGCCGATGTTCGACAAGGTTTTTGTTGCCGGAAACGAGGACGCGCTAAAATGGGTCGGGCTGATACTGGTGGGCATCTTCATATTGCGGGCCATCGCCGGGGTTGCCCAAAAAGTGCTGCTGACAAAGGTGGCTCAGGCCACCGCTGCGGACATGCGCATTGATCTGCTGGATCGTATGATGCGGCAGGACGGGGCGTTTCACCAAAATCACCCGCCCGGCTTTCTCGTACAACGCGTTCAGTCCGACGTGAACGCGGTTGGGGATGTCTGGCGGGCCGTCATCACTGGTGCAGGTCGCGATTTCATCGGGCTTCTGGTACTCATGGGTGTTGCCATTTCCGTGGATCCGATATGGGCACTTTTGGCCTGTGTCGGCGTGCCGCTGATGGTCCTGCCTGCCGCAGCCGCCCAACGATTTGTCCGCCGTCGTTCACGCGAAGCGCGGGATCTGGGTGCAAGCCTTGCCACCCGTCTGGACGAAGTGTTTCACGGCATCGTGCAGATCAAACTCAACGCGCTAGAGAAATATCAGGCCCGCCAGTACCGTGAAAAGACCGATGCCTTTATCAAAACCGAAGTGCGCGCCGCCTTTGGCAACTCTGCTATCCCCGGCCTTATTGATATCATGTCGGGTTTGGGTTTCATGGCGGTGATCCTTTACGGCGGGTCCGAGATTATCTCGGGCGAAAAGACCATCGGCCAGTTCATGACCTTTTTCACCGCGCTTGGCTTTGCCTTTAGTCCCCTGCGCCGACTGGGGGCTATCAGTGGTCTGTGGCAGGTCGCCGCTGCCGCATTGGAGCGCATCAAGGAACTGATGGACGCGCCGCTTCGGTTAAAAAATCCTGACGCACCCGTCGCGGTTCCTGCCGGCACGCCCGTAATCTCCCTGAATAACGTCAGCTTGGCCTATGGCGAGGCAAAGGTGCTGGACGGTCTGACCCTGACTGCTGAAGCGGGGCAGACAACCGCGCTGGTCGGCGCGTCGGGCGCAGGTAAATCCACCGTCTTCAATCTGCTGACGCGGCTGATTGATCCGCAGGAAGGCAGCGTAACAATCGGGGGTGTTGCCACCACCGATATGGCCCTTTCCGATTTGCGCGGACTGTTCTCTGTCGTCACCCAGGAAGCGCTGCTCTTTGACGAGACCCTGCGCGACAACATTGTGCTCGACCGCACGGACGTCACCGACGAGGGTTTGAAAAAGGTGTTGGAAGCCGCCCATGTCGCCGATTTCTTTCCGAATCTGGAACATGGACTGGACACCCGCGTCGGCCCGCGCGGATCGGCTTTGTCAGGCGGTCAGCGGCAGCGTGTTGTGATCGCCCGCGCGCTGCTGCGCGACACACCCATCTTGCTGCTGGACGAAGCGACAAGCGCGCTGGATGCGCAATCCGAGCAGGTTGTGCAGGACGCGCTGGACCGCTTGTCCCGCGGCAGGACCACCATCGTGATCGCACATCGCCTGTCGACGATCATCAGCGCAGACAAAATTGTAGTGATGGACCGTGGCACCGTGGTTGATTCGGGCACCCACGAGGAATTGCTGGAACGGGGCGGGATATACGCCAACCTCTACCGCCTGCAATTCCAGGAGGGGAAGTCTATCTCGGACGCACGCGGTTTGCGCGCCCAGCGTGCAGGCGCGCGTGCAGAAGGTGCAGAAAATCCGAATATACTGCAACGCATCAGTGCGGCACTGTTCGGCTAGGGTTCCTGATAGCCGCGCGCAAGGACTTCTGGGGAGGCCCCCGCGAAATAGCGGCACAACCTCCACAGATTGCGTGACCCGCGCCGTAGCCACCCCTGTTTGCGGTATTTATCGGCACTTGTGACGGCGGTGACCGACAACCCTTTCAGACGGCCACGCAGGGCGCGTGCAAATGCCACATCTTCCATCAACGGTTGGTCCGGATAGCCGCCAACCGCCTGATAAAGCGCATGGGGGATCAGAAAGCCCTGATCGCCATAAGGCAATCCCAGAAACCGGCTGCGCAGGTTGGCCCAGCCAGCTACCAGACGCGCAGGCAGCCCGCCCCCCTCGAATGCCAGTTGGAACCAGGCGGGTTCCTTGCTGTCCAGATGCGCCTGCACCTCTTTGGCCCAACCCGGGGCCAGAACCGTATCAGCATGCAACACCAGCAGCCACTCACCTTTGGCCACCGCGCATCCCCGCCGCAGTTGTCCGCCGCGTGAAGCAGGCCCCTGCAAGACCTCGGCCCCCCACGCCTGCGCCGTGACACATGTTGCGTCCACCGACCCACCGTCGCTGACAATCAATTCACGGATCAGCCCCGCATCCAGCCCCTCCAACAGGGCGTCGAAACAGGGCCTGAGAACACCTTGGGCGTTCAGGGTCGGAATAATCACAGATACAGGCGCACGCATCACTCGCCTCTTTTGCCAGAGTGTTCGACGCTATATGTCATGACAAACGACCAAAGGACACCACATGACCAAACGTCACATTTTACGCCTTTCCGGCCCGGACACCCATGATTTTCTGCAAGGGCTGGTCAGCAATGATGTGTCCAGACTGGCCGATGGCATGGTCTATGCCGCCATCCTAACACCGCAGGGCAAATATTTGGCAGACTTCTTTTTGCTGGCTGACGGGGACAGCGTGCTGCTGGATGTTGCAGAAGAACTCGGCGATATGCTGGTCCAGCGGCTGTCGATGTACAAACTGCGCGCGCAGGTTGATATCACGGTGAGCGATCTGCATCTGCACCGGGGATTAGGGGAAACGCCGGAAGACGGTCACGTTGATCCGCGCACCTCCGCCCTCGGATGGCGCGCCTACCGCACGCACCCGCAGACAGAGGACACCACCGATTGGGACGCCCTGCGCGTGGCGCTTCTGGTGCCCGAAACGGGTGTGGAATTGACCCCGGATACGTTCATCCTTGAAGTCGGTTTTGAACGTCTGAACGGGGTCGATTTCCGCAAGGGATGTTATGTCGGGCAGGAAGTTACCGCACGCATGAAGCACAAAACCGAGCTGCGCAAAGGGCTGACGCAAGTGAACGTTGACGGCCAAGCCCCTGTGGGAACGGAGATTTCAGCAAACGGCAAGGCCGTAGGTACATTGTTGACCCAGGCAGGCGACAAGGCACTGGCCTATCTGCGTTTTGATCGCGCCAAAGGCGAGATGCAGGCAGGTGATGCAATCGTGACGCGCTCCGACTAAAAGCACCACCATTTTGTGATTTCGGCCTTCGTCAACTGATCCGCCAGACCAATCCCGACCACCTGGGTTAGACGGGGTTCTTTCAGTGCCTTGATGCTGACAGTCGGGCCAACGCAATGGACTTCCCAAGCGGAACCAGCGTCGTGACCAACGAACCCTTTGAAGCGAAACAGCGCCTTTGGCCGGACCGCCAGTTTCTCAGCCAACTCCGCATGGTTCAGGGTCAGATCGCTGCTGTGATCCCACCCGATATACGCGCGATGCAAGGGGCGCGGCAGATCGGAAACAGCTTGAGGCGTGACACCGAACAGGATTGGCGCAAGCTCGTCAATGTCATTCAGATCAAACACTTGTGCGCCACTTTCGATACCCAGCTTTAAGCTTAGCGCCGCATCAGGGCCGGCTGTCTTGCTGAGGCAAACCAGATCAGCCGCTTGCACCTGCCCTGCAACCTGCGCCCCGATCAGCGGATCATCAGCCAAGACACGGTAGCTGAGCGCATCTACCACCGTGACAATGCCGCCGTAGATCAGGTCAGGTTCAGCCTGCGCCACCTGCGCGATGCGCGCAGGGTCAGCAATGCCAGAGGCCTCAATGACCAGATGATCGGGCCGCTCTGGCCGGTCCAGTATATCACCTATTGCCATGAACAAATCAGCGCCCATGGTGCAGCAGACACAGCCGTTGGACAGGGTCAGTGTATCGTTCGTAGAGGACTCCAACAGGGCTGCGTCAATATTGATTGCTCCGAAATCATTGACCATCACCAACAGGCGCAAGCCATGTGGCTCCGCCAGTAAGCGGTTGATCAGGGTGGTTTTCCCCGCACCCAGATAGCCGGAAATAACGGTGAGCGGCAGGCGCGGTGTCACAACAGGTGCACATGCCCGCCAAACACAGTGCCCAGGACCGGTACATCCTTGAGCGCCATCGGGTCGACCGCCGTCGGATCATCGCCCAGTATGGCGAAATCCGCGCGCTTGCCGGTCTCGATACTGCCGATCTCACTGTCGAGTTTGAGCGTATAGGCGGCCCCCATCGTGATGGAAAACAGGGCCTCTTCAACGTCGATACACTGTGCTTGGCCCAAAGTACGCCCGGACATGGTCTGGCGATTGACCGCACACCACGCGGTAAAAAGCGGGCCCATCGGCGTGACTGGCGCGTCCGAATGTATCGCGATGTTGACGCCCGCATCAATGGCTGACCGGCAACCATCCATACGCAGGGCGCGGTCCTCACCAATCGTCGCGGCGGCATGCTGATCACCGAAATACCAGATATGATTGGAAAAAATGTTGCAGCAAACGCCCATGTCGGCCGCGCGGGTAAACAGGTCACGTCCCATCATCTGGCAATGTTGCAGCACATGGCGGTGACCGCTCCACGGGTGTTTGCGTAACGCCGCTTCAATCGCATTCAGAGACACCTCGGCAGCCTCGTCCCCGTTTACATGGATGTGCATCTGGACTCCCCGCGAATGCATCTCCTCCACCAGCGCAAAGATAGTCTCGGGCGGTGTGTTCCAAATGCCATTGGGCTGCCCGCCAACGTATCCGGGGCTTTTGACCCGTGCAGTCCACCCCTGAATGGAGCCATCAGTCATCAGTTTGACCGCCCCGAGGCGCACCTTGTCCGACGATTTACCGCGCAGCCGTTCTGCCTTGTCCGCCACCTCTGTCGGGTCGGCCATAGCGCCCAAAACCGGGACGATGCGCAAAGGAAAGCTGTCGGCCTCTGCCACCCTCAGCAACTGGGACAGATCGTCATCCTCGATCTGGCTGAACAGGTCTGTTACCGTTGTCACGCCGACCCGCCGCGCCACATCACCGTAGGCCTTGATCGATGCTTCTTCCTGGCTCAAAGCCCTGAAATCAATCCCCAGACGGCGCATGATGGGGAACATCGCGGCCATCTCCTGCAATTCGCCTGTGGGCGTTCCGTCCTCCCCTTTAATGACCCCTTCGGCATTGGTCGTCGCATCATAGCCTGCCATTTCCAGCGCCACCGAATTTACGCACATCAGGTGAAAGTTCGAGAATATGATGGCGATGGGCCGCGTGGTGCTGATCTGGTCGAGATGTTTCGCCGCAAGCCGTTCCGTCTTGAGGAAAATCGCATCAAAGCCCCAGCCCACAAGCGGTTCGTCCTCAGCCAGATCTTCCGCATAGGTTTTCAGCCCGCCGATCACCGCGTCAATATCTGTGAGGCCCTTCCACAACTTGCCATCCGGATCCATTCGGTCGTGATATCCCGCGTAGGCATAGCGCCACATGGAGCCCGCCATCATATGCGCGTGGCCTTCGACAAAGCCGGGCATCAGAACCGTATCCGCGAGGCTGTTATCGTGGCGCACCGCTCCCCATTGATCCGCGCAGGACTCATCGCCAACGGCCAGAATTTCACCATCACGCACCGCCACATGGGTGGCATGGGCGCGGTTCACATCCATGGTGATAATATTTTTCGCTTTGAAAACAGTTATGTCGGCCATGATTCCCCCAGACGGCTGTGCGTGAAATTATGGCAGGGTCGCAAGATACGGCAAGCCCAATGCTTTACAAAGCAAGAAACGGGTTTGCAGGTAGAGCCAAAGTCTTTAGCCTTATCGCCATAAGCAAAATGTAATCGCAATGACTGGGAGGTCTTGTATGTCTATTCTCACCCGCCTGATGGGAGCCGCTGCCATGGCAGCGTTGACTGTTACAGCCGCACCCGTATTCGCTGAGGGCGGCACGCTTGTGATCGCATCCTCACAAGTACCGCGCCACCTGAACGGGGCCGTCCAATCGGGCATTGCAACGGCAGTTCCCTCCACGCAGATATTCGCATCCCCTTTACGGTATGACGAAAACTGGGAGCCGCAGCCCTATCTTGCCGAAAGCTGGGAGGTTGCCGGGGATGGTATGAGCGTGACGCTTAACCTTGTGCAAAACGCCACGTTCCACGATGGCACGCCGGTTACCAGCGAAGATGTCGCGTTTTCCATCATGACCACCAAGGAAAACCACCCGTTCAAGTCCATGTTTGCCCCCGTAGAGGCGATTGAAACACCGGACGCGCATACTGCCATCATCAAGCTGAGCCAACCGCACCCGGCCCTGTTGCTGGCGCTATCCCCTGCTTTGGCACCTGTTTTGCCCAAGCATATCTATGGCGATGGCCAAGACGTGAAATCGCACCCTGCAAACTCTGCGCCGGTCGGGTCCGGCCCGTTCATGCTCGAGGAATTCACCGCTGGTGAAGCGATTGTGATGAAAAAGAACCCGAATTTCTTTATAGAAGGGCGCCCCAAGCTGGATGAGATCATCATCCGCATCATCAAGGACCCTTCTGCCCTGCTGATCGCGATGGAGAACGGCGAGGCAGATATGTATCCCTTCATGGCTGGCTCAAACGAAGTGAAACGCCTTGAAGGTGTGGAGACACTGGGCATCACCAAAGACGGCTATGCGGCTGTAGGGCCAATCAACTGGCTGGCGTTTAACACCGCATCCGAAAAGCTGAGCGATGTGCGCGTGCGTCAGGCGATTGCCTATGCGGTAGACCGTGAGTTCATCACAAAGGCACTGCACCGTGGCGTTTCCACTCCGCAACGGAGCCCGATTATCGAAAGCTCGCCGTATTTCGATGAAAGCATTGCCGCCTATGACGTGGACCTCGACAAGGCCAACGCATTGATGGCCGAAGCGGGTTTCGCTGACGGGATGGAGTTGACCATCGACTATATCCCCGGCCCGAAAGAACAGCAGCAATCAGTCGCGGAGTACATGAAGTCGCAACTGAAAAAGATTGGGATCAATCTGACTGTGCGTGCAGCCCCCGATTTCCCCACATGGGCGGGCCGTGTTGGCGGGCATGATTTCGAGCTGTCTATGGACATCGTGTTCAACTGGGGTGATCCGGTAATCGGCGTGCACCGCACCTACCTGTCGGACAATATCAAGAAGGGCGTGATCTGGTCCAACACACAATCCTATTCCAACGCTAAAGTGGACGAGTTGCTGAATGCGGCCGCTGTTGAACTGGATCAGGACAAGCGCGCATCGCTTTACGCCGAATTCCAGCAGATTGTAGGGGCCGATCTGCCTGTCTACTGGATCAACGCGCTGCCCTATCACACGGCCTATGACAAAAAGCTGAAGAATGTGCCCGTTGGCATCTGGGGCACCATGCATCCGATGGACATGGTCGAATGGTCTGAATGATCTGCATCGCAGGGGCAGAGTTGGCGGCGCCGGCCTTTAGGTCCTTGCGGCGCGGCTGCGCGGAGACGCCATGAATGCTTCTTTTATCACGCGACGTATCGGATATGGGCTTTTGCTCATGCTGGGTGTTGTGGTGTTGAATTTCTTTCTGATCCGGCTTGCCCCCGGTGATCCGGCGGTGGTTATTGCCGGTGAAATGGGCGGCGCAACAGAAGAGATGCTGGAGAGCATCCGCGAGGAATACGGCCTCAACAAACCCATATTCACGCAACTATGGATTTACGTTTCAGCCGTCGCACAGGGGGATTTGGGCGAGAGTTTCTTTTTCAACCAGCCGGTCAGCAAGCTGATTGGTCAACGGGTTGGCCCCACAATTCTATTGGTCATAACGGCGCAGTTGCTGTCTATCGCCTTGGGTGTGTTTCTGGGCGTCATCGCCGCGCGCAAGCCCAACGGCCCGTTGTCGGGGTTCGTGTCAATCTTTGCCACCATCGGCTATGCTGTGCCTGTGTTCTGGACAGGAATTATGCTCGTAATCCTTTTTGCCTCTATCTTTCCGATCTTTCCGGTTGAGGGGATGCAATCAGTCAGACTGCGCGATGCACCGTTCCTCACTCAGGTGATCGATGTTGCCCATCATCTGGTGTTGCCGGCCTTTACGCTCGCGATCATCTATCTGGCGCAATATGCGCGGCTTTCGCGCGCCTCGATGATGGATGTGTTGGGGTCGGATTATATCCGCACCGCGCGGGCCAAAGGGGCGTCAGAACGCTCTGTTCTGTTCAAACACGCGTTGCGCAATGCCGCCTTGCCGATCCTGACGGTGGCGGGATTGCAGTTTGGCAATCTCATTTCCGGCGCGTTGCTGGTGGAAACAGTATTCAACTGGCCCGGTATGGGAAGGCTGGCGTTTGATTCTATCCTGCGCCGGGACTATCCGACGGTTCTGGGTGTGTTGTTCTTTGCCGCGGCGATGGTGGTGGTGGCCAATATCCTGACCGACCTGAGCTATCGTTGGGCCGACCCCAGATTACGGGGGCGCGGGTGATGCAAGTCAATGAGTGGAGAGAGCGCCCTAAACCCATGCGGTATCCAAGGTCAAAAAGAACAGCGGGAGCGGTGGCATGAAAGATCCGACACTCCGCCCCGCGACCGGGGGACAGGCACCCGCCGATATGCAGGCATATGCCGCAGAAAGCCCCGGACGCGAAGCATGGCGCATGTTCGTGCGCAACCGGACCGCGGTCTTTGGCTTGGTGCTCCTGACGGTCATTCTGGCCCTGACGTTCTACGGTGCATTTATATATGGTGGAGATCCATTTGATATCGTCTGGGCCCCGCACGAGCCGCCGCTGGTCACGCCTGAGTTTCCGTTGGGCACCGACTATCTGGGCAGGGATCTGGTGGCAGGCATGCTCAAAGGCGGCGGGCCGACCATGGCTGTCGGCGCTGCGGCGGCGCTGATCACGATGGTGATCGGGATCACACTGGGGGCTATGGCAGGGTATTACGGCGGGTGGGTGGATACCCTCCTGATGCGGTTTACCGAATTTTTTCAGGTCCTGCCGGCCCTGTTGTTCGCAATGGTGTTGGTCACGCTGTTTTCTCCGTCCCTGTGGACCATTGCCTTTGCCATTGGTGTTGTGTCCTGGCCGCAGACGGCACGCCTGACGCGTGCCGAATTCCTGAAAATCAAAGAGCTTGAGTATGTCACTGCGGCCCGCGCCATCGGAGCGCAAAACAGGCGTATTATCTGGAAGGTAATATTGCCCAACGCGGCCCCGCCGCTGATCGTATCGGCCACGCTGACCATCGGCGTTGCGATCCTGTTTGAGGCGGGCCTGTCCTTTCTGGGCCTTGGCGATCCAAACGTCATGTCATGGGGATTGATCATTGGTAACAACCGCGACCAGATTTTGGACGCATGGTGGCCGGTGACCTTCCCCGGTCTGGCGATTTTCCTGACTGTGCTTGCGGTATCTCTGATCGGGGACGGGCTGAATGATGCGTTCAACCCCAAACTGAGGGAACGATGAGCGCGCTTTTGGACATCGAAGACCTAAAGGTCACATTCAACACCCGCTACGGCGAGGTGACGGCACTCGATTCAGTGTCATTGCATGTGAACCAGGGCGAGACGCTCGGCATCGTGGGTGAAAGCGGCTGTGGCAAGTCGATCACTGCGCTGTCGGTCATGGGGCTGATCCCGTCCCCTCCCGGACGCATAGCGGGGGGATCTATCCGCCTGAACGGTGAGGAACTGACATCCGCCACCCCTGCCCGTCTGCGCGCCATTCGCGGGGCTGAGGCAGCGATGATTTTTCAGGAACCGATGACCTCGCTGAACCCCGTCTTTACCTGCGGGGATCAGATAGCCGAAGCGATCATGCTGCACCAGAAGGTGGGCCGTTCCCAGGCTCGGAGCGCTGCGGTGGCGCTGCTGGACCGTGTTGGCATTCCCGAACCGGACGCGCGCGCGCGGGACTTTCCGCATCAGCTGTCCGGGGGCATGCGACAGCGGGTGATGATCGCGATGGCGGTTTCCTGTCGTCCCAAGATGCTGATCGCGGATGAACCGACAACGGCGCTTGACGTAACGGTGCAGGCGCAGATCTTTGATCTGTTGAATGAAATCCAGCGTGACTTTGGCGCGGCGATTGTGCTGATCACCCATGACATGGGGGCGATTGCGGAAATGGCGGATCGCGTCGCGGTGATGTATGCGGGCCGCGTGATCGAAAACGGTACCGCAGACGGCGTGCTGGACACGGCCCAGCATCCCTACGCGCGCGGCCTTATCGATTGTATCCCGAATATCGCCAAGGGTGATACCACGCTGCGGGAAATCCCCGGCGTGGTGCCCCCGTTGCATCGGCTGGGCGCGGGCTGCGCGTTTGCTGATCGCTGCGCTCATGTCGCAGACCGCTGCCGCCGCGAAAAACCGGCGCTGGTTGCGCATGGCCCCCACCCCGTCGCCTGTCACGCAGTGGAGGAGGGACGGATATGAGCACCCTTCTGGACGTCCGTAACCTGACCGTGCGCTTTGGCTTGCCGCGTCCGTCGATCCTTGCCCCGCGGCCCTATCTGGAGGCGGTGCGCTCAGTGTCCTTTACGCTTGAGAAAGGCCGTGCACTTGGGATCGTTGGCGAAAGCGGTTCCGGCAAAACCACCTGTGCGATGGCCGCGATCCGCCTGACCGAGGCAGCGGGCGGCGAGGTATTATTTGAGGGCGAGGATCTCCTGAAGCTGGATGCCGAAGCCATGCGCAAGCGGCGGCGCGATGTGCAGTTGATATTCCAAGACCCTTATTCCTCCTTGAACCCGCGTGCGCGGGTCTTGGACATTGTGCGCGAACCGCTGGACCTGATGGAGATCGGGACTCCCGAAACGCGCATGGCGCGGGTGCGCGACTTGTTTTCGCTGGTTGGCTTGCGCGAAGATCAGCTGAGCCTGTTTCCGCACCAGTTTTCCGGTGGCCAGCGCCAGCGTATTTCGATTGCCCGTGCGCTGACCACTAACCCCAAGCTGCTTGTTTGTGATGAACCCGTGTCTGCGCTGGATGTGGCGATTCAGGCGCAAATCCTGAACCTGCTGGCGCGGCTTAAGGCGGAGTTGGGGCTAAGCTATCTGTTCATCAGTCACGACCTGGGCGTGGTGCGCCATGTCTGCGACGATGTAGCGGTGATGTATCTGGGTCAGATTGTCGAACAGGCCCCCGTCGATGCATTGTTTGACGCGCCGCAACATCCTTATACCCAAGCCCTGCTTGCAGCAGCGCCGTCATTGAAACGCCGTAAAAGCCAAGGGTATACCCGCGCGATGCAGATAAAGGGGGATCCCCCGTCGCCGCTCAATCCACCAAAGGGGTGCGCATTCGCCGCGCGGTGCCCCCGTGCACAGCCGATCTGTTCGCAAAAACGACCCGTTTTGGAAATGCAGGACGCTCATTCTGTGGCCTGTTTCTTTCCCGGAACGGCCTGAAACGGAAAAAAGCCCCGCGTGAGGCAGGGCTTTTGCGATGAAATTTGAAATGACCTCACGTAACTTGTCAGGCGCGTTCGACATACTCGAAGGTTTCTGTGTTGACCACGATATCCTCATCTTGGCCAACAAATGGCGGAACGCTGACCTTTACGCCACAATCCAGAATCGCTGGCTTGAACGAGTTCGCGGCGGTCTGGCCCTTCACAACCGGTTCCGTCTCGACGATTTTGCAGACCACTTTCTGCGGCAGAGACGCGTTCAGCGCTTCGTCCTCGTGGTATTCCACAACGATCATCATGCCGTCCTGCAGGAACGGGCGACGGTCGCCCAAAAGCTCGGCAGAGAGTTGGACCTGATCGTAGGTGTCAGTGTCCATCAAAACCAGCATCCCACTGTCTTCATAGAGGAATTGTTGATCCTTTTGCACCAGACGGACCCGCTCAACCTTGTCTGCGGAGCGAAAGCGTTCGTTCAGTTTGGAGCCGTTGCGCAGGTTCTTCATTTCGACCTGTGCAAAGGCGCCGCCCTTGCCGGGCTTGACATGGTCCACTTTTACAGCGGCCCAAAGACCGCCGTTGTGCTCAAGCACGTTTCCGGGACGAATTTCATTTCCGTTAATTTTGGGCATGTGGCGAAACCAAGGCAAAAGGTTGATGAATTGTTGTCGCGATCTATATCTGGGTGAATGGTGCCCTGCAAGCAGACGATATGTTGTGCTGCATATGCAGCAAGTTATGCACAAATTGCATGGGAGCTATGCGATAAAGTTCTATCCGAATCGGGTGGGTTCAGTCATAAGGAACCCCACGCCGAAAATGACAAGAGCAAGAATAATAGAAAGGACGACGGATGAAAGACTTCGTTGATGGCACTGCCTTTAATAACGAACAAGGTAACCGTGCCCGCAAACTTTTCGCAGCTGTGGTACTGGCTGCACTCGATGACGCAATCGCCGACGACAAGAAATACGGGAATGGCCCAGAGCAGATCGCGCGTTGGGCGCGTTCACGTGATGGCCGTGAAGTGTTGAGCTGTGCAGGTATCGACCCCAATGAGCGGGTCGTATCAGGTCTGATGGATTTTGTTGGCAAGGGTGTACGTACCTCTGTCGCACTGTCGCGCGAAGAGTCCGAGCGGCGCCATGCAGCACAGCAAGCCGAGGCCGCCTAAGAATAGAAAACAGCTATAGGTTTTCAAAAGCGCAGTCCTTTGGGGCTGCGTTTTTTTGTGAAGCGTCCGGATTTTTCAGAGTGCGGTTTGTTAGGTAATACCACGTCTTGATATGGTCCCCGTGCTCTTGCTGAAGTGGCGGCTGGCGCCATAGTCCTCCGCGCCCACAATGGGGCCCTTGGGGCGGTCGAACACTCCTTGGCAGTATATTCCGCACCCACGACAGTTGTGGCGGGAAAGGCGAAGTTGTTTGCCTCTTTTCGTGGCTCCGGATTTACGGCAGTTTGCAGAAACTTCAGACGTCCAGATCAGACCGGAAAATAGATGACCAAAGCGATCATGATACAAGGCACAGGCAGCAATGTCGGCAAGTCGATGATCGTGGCAGGGTTGATCAGGGCCTGCGTCCGGCGCGGGATTAACACGCGCCCGTTCAAGCCGCAGAATATGTCAAACAATGCCGCTGTGACGGAAGATGGCGGCGAAATCGGGCGCGCGCAGGCGTTGCAGGCGCGCGCTGCAGGCGTGCCGCCCCACACCGATATGAACCCCATCCTGCTTAAACCTCAAACCGCCACCGGCGCGCAGATTATCGTGCAGGGCCAGATCGCCGGCCATCAGGAAGCCGCCGCATTTGGCCGGAACAAGGCCAGCCTGATGCCCGCCGTAATGCAGAGTTTTCAAAGACTTGCCGCAACTTGCGATCTGATCATCGTTGAAGGCGCCGGATCACCTGCGGAAACCAACCTGCGGCAGGGCGATATAGCCAACATGGGTTTTGCCACGGCGGCACAATTGCCGGTGCTCCTCATGGGTGACATCGACCGCGGCGGCGTGATTGCCCAGATTGTCGGGACACAAGCAGTCATGGATGCAGGCGACAATGCGATGGTGCGCGGTTTCGCAGTCAACAAGTTTCGCGGCGATCGGAGGCTGTTTGATGCCGGACGCGACGACATCGTCCGGCGCACGGGCTGGCCGAGCTTGGGCGTGATCCCCTGGTTCGAAGATGCGCACCGCCTGCCCGCCGAAGACGTGATGGACCTGCCTGCGCGCGCGCGATCTGCCGGATCGGGATGCGTCATTGCCGTGCCATGCCTGCCCCGCATCTCGAACTTTGATGACCTTGATCCTCTCGCGGCCGAACCCGGCGTTGATCTGCGTCTGATTACCCCCGGCATGACTCTGCCAGCTGATGCAAATCTCGTACTTCTGGTGGGCAGCAAATCTACAATCGCTGATCTGGCAGCGTTTCGCGCCCAAGGCTGGGATATCGACCTCGCCGCGCATATCCGACGCGGCGGCCATGTTCTGGGTCTTTGTGGTGGCTATCAAATGCTGGGACAGTCGATTTCCGATCCCCATGGCATCGAAGGTCCCCCTGCTGATGTTGAGGGGCTTGGGCATCTGTCGGTTCATACCGTGATGGCGCCCGACAAACACCTTGCGCTGAAGACCGCGCGCCACCCCCCAAGCGGCACCACGCTGGAAGGTTACGAGATCCACATCGGCGAAACTAAAGGGGTGGATACATGTCGCGCCTGGCTGGACGTCGAAGGCATGCCCGAAGGTGCCGCATCGCCCTCAGGCCGCGTTATGGGCTGCTATATGCACGGAATTTTCAGCGCAGACGGTTTCAGGCGCGCCTTTCTGGAACAGTTCGGCGGGGGATCGGACCTGAATTTTGAAGCAGGTGTCGAGGAAACCCTTGATAGGCTAGCAGACCATGTGGAGCAGTTTATCGACGTGGACAGAATATTGGCGCTGGCAGGAGAGATCACCACCAGCTTGCCCGACTGACGTTCACTGCGATAGTAGTGCGCTTAATCCAGATCCCGGGCAGTCAGTGCGCGGTGGATTTCGCGGCGCACCAGCCGGCGGACGTTGCGGGTAATCCGCTCGCCCAACGCACCCTGCAACTCGCTTTGAACAATCTCGCTGACAAGATCACGCAAAGTTTCTTCGTCCAGCAACTGGTCATCAGCGGTAAGATCAAAACCATCAGCCGGTTCTTCACTGTCCAAAGCATCCACCCCTTGAACTGCGGGCTCTGCAATGGTTTCTGCGACTGATTCTGAAGGTGTTTCGCCCTGATCTTCAAACATTTTCTCATCAGAGCCGCGCATTTCTTCATCTTCATACATAGCTTCGCGCACCGCTTCTGCACGGTGCGAAAAGGTTACACCAGCGGCTTCTTCTGCGTCCATCTCGGCTTCGGCACTCTCATCGATATCGCCATCATCCCATTCCATTGTGTGCGGCTCTGTTCCGGCATAGGCATCGCTGCTCTTACCGTCTGGCTCCCACTCGTCGGAAATGTCACCAATTGCTGTTTCAAGTGCGGCGATCTTGGCGCTCAGCGCGGCAGATTTCCCGTCAACAGCTGGTTGCTGTGCAGGCTCGTCAACTTTGGCGCTTTCCGCAGTCCCGATTGCGGTGTCTGGATTTGCTTTAGTATCGAACGCATGAAAGTCGAAATGATCGTCGGCAGCAGTACCGGACATATCTTCTGACTGGTCGTGGCCTTCCGACAACCCTGCGTCAGATAAAGCGGCAGCGTCGTCCACAATATTCTCAGGTTTTAGTAAAAGGTGAGATGTCGATCTCGGCGCGTCAGAGGCGGTACGGTCTATCTCTTTGTCTTCTACCCGCAAAGCAGGTGTAAGCACCAACCTGTCATGGGCTGGCGCTGGTTTCGGCGTTTGCAGGGGGCGTTTGTCTTCTGAAACCAATCGGCGAATCGAAGACAGAACATCCTCTACCTCGGCATTCTTGACGGGGTCGGACATATTATTTTCCACTCTTTCCTCAATGGGCAGTGTAGCGCGGCCCAAAGATTCTCACAATGGGACGCTGAAAATTGTCAGTCTTTTTGCAGCGCGCGCAGAACACGGTCCAGCTGCTTGCCCTGTTTGGACAGTTTGGCGGGGCTGTCCTTGACCAGATTGTAATAGGCCGCCGGATCATAGATCTGCACAGGCAGCTTGAGGTCCTGAGCGGTCAGTTGTCCTGTCGTGGACAAAATTGCATAGGCTGCGACGTACAGATTTGAGCGCGCAGTCACCCGCGAAGATTCCGCATCCAGCAACGATTGTTCTGCATCCAGCACGTCCAGCGTTGTCCGTGCGCCGAGTGTTGCCTCTTCACGAACACCGCGAAAGGCGATGCGGGCGGCACGGATCTGGCGCTCTGATGCATCAAGCTGGGCGCGGGCGGACAGCAGCGTGGCATAGGCGTTACCGACATTCTGCTGAACATTGTGGCGCACCACATGCAGGTTAGCGCGCTGCGCGTCGCGTTGTGCCATCGCCTTGCGTACGTTCGAAGACAAGCGGCCCCCCTGATAAATCGTTTGGTTCATTTCCAAACCGATCGACCCTGTACTGGAGGATGCTTCGTTTCTGATCGTATTGCTCAGGCCAAAGCTTCCGTTCAGTGACACTGTTGGCTTCATTGCCGCCTCACCAGCAAGTACGAGCAAGTCAGCGGCGCCAACCTGATGTTGCGCGGCCCGCATTTGTGGATGGCGACGAACGGCCAGTGCCTTGGCCGCCTCAAGGTTCTTGCCGACATCTGGCAAGCGGGGTGGCGGGCTCAGCCGTCCGGGTTTACGCCCGATTGAATTGCGGAACTCTTCTTCCGCGCGCAACAAATCGCCCTGCGCGCCGGCCAGCCCACTGCGGGCTTGCGCCAGTTGAGCCTCTGCTAATGCGACGTCGGTACGGGTCACTTCGCCGACCTCAAAGCGATCGCGCGCGGCGCGCAATTCCTCGGTCAGCAGGCGCAGGTTGTTGTTGCGCAAAGCAACAGTTTCGTTGGACGCGATCACGCCCATATAGGCTTGCACAGCGCGAAACAGCACTTGCTGTTCGATATCAAGCAGCGTGCTGCGCGTGGCCAAAACCGTTTCTTTAGTTGACTCAATGCGAAACTGGTTTGCGCCAAAATCATACAAGAGCAACTCACCTATCAGGTTGATCGATGCTTGAAGATTGTCGTTTGAGACCGCGTTTACGGAGGCTGCAGTGTGCCGGCTTCCCAGGTTTTGAGTCAGAGCAGCGGACCAGCGCAGCACTGGCCGCAGAGCTGCACCTGCGGCAGCAACATCTTCATCGGCTGCGCGCAACACAGCCCTGTTCTGGTCGAGTAGGCCTGAATGATTATACGCGGATACAAGTGCATCAGCCAACGTTTCAGCACTGCCGGCGCGCGGCGCGGCGGTACAAAACATCGCTAAGAGGAACGCCGATATCAGCCGCATCCCAACCATTTTTCTGTCTGGTGTCATTGGTTCTGCCTCTGCACTGCCCACGTTTACTACGCAGATCTAAAGTTGAAATTCGGATTTTTTCTCAAATCCTTCGAGCACCGGAGCGCCCGCGTTGAACGCCATGCGCCAACTAATCTGTTCGCCCCGCTTGTGCCCGATCCGGACTTCACCCAGGGCACCTTCCATGAACAGGCAAGCGATACGGCCACCATCCTTAAGCTGCACGGTCAAAGCTTCGGGAAGTGCTCCCACACCGCCCTGAACGACGATGACATCATAGGGCCCGTGTTTTGGCGCCCCGTCCGCCAACGCACCAACATGCACCATCACATTGTCCGCACCGGCAAGGCTCAGAGCTTCCTGCGCTTCCGCTGCCATTGCCTCGTCGGCCTCGACCGCGACCACGGCTTCAGCCATGTGCGCGATGACCGCAGCAGAATAGCCCATGCCGCACCCTACATCCATCACCAACTCATCTTGTCCGATGGCCAGCGCATCCAGCATCTTGGCCAGCGTGCGCGGGTCGAGCACCACACGGCCCTGCCCCAGATCAAGGTTTTCGCCCAGATATGCCGCTTCCCGACGGGCCGCGGGCACGAAATCTTCGCGCGCAACACTTAGCATTGCGTCGATGATCGGAAACTTTGTTACATCAGACGGACGCACCTGCGTGTCCACCATCATCACACGCCGCGCTGCAAAATCACTCATCCGCTAAACTCATCCGTTCAGATTCTCTCACGACAGATGTGCCATATTGCGTATGCCGCGGCAACGGCTTGCATAAACTTTCGCGCACTGTCTGGTCTTGCAGGGGCGCATGTGATCGGCTAGCAGTGCGCTCAGACCACTTTTGAGGCGAGTTGGCGGAGTGGTTACGCAGCGGATTGCAAATCCGTGTACAGGAGTTCGATTCTCCTACTCGCCTCCATTTATTTTCAAGCGCTTAGCGGATAACGGCGACTCGCGCGGTTACCTGTAGTCTCTTTTTAGTCTCTTTCTTACCTAACTTCTAAGCCTCTGAAATCGCTAAACGGCTTCGATCTATTGGGGCGAGTGAAACCTAAACTACCAGAACACTGGTAGTCAGTTTGCCCTTGCTGTTTTGGCTAACTCCAGACAAGTCGCCGATGAGACCACCAACGTTTTGGATAAAATTGCTCGGGTCATAGATTACGCACCACAATATCTTGCATTCGGGATGCATCCTGTAGTGATCGATATCGATAATTAACTCGTCGCCAATCTTCATGCCGTGCTGTTTGTTACGAACGATCTTAGTTTCGATCACTAGTTTATAGTCAGGTAATAGGAAATCCATTCGTGTACTAGAACCAGCATAGCTTGGGGTAAATTCTTCTGGGCGCACATCTGAAACCCACGGTCGGAGTAATGCATGTAGCAAATCCTGAACGTCATATTCGGAGTCAAACATCAGGTTCTGTGAACCTTTTCTGCGATGTTAGAGGTGGTCCTAGTTTATCGACCAGTTTACAGCCTTGTTAAGATGGATCAGGGTTTCATTTAGGCTGCTAATCTCATTGGTTCCGTTTTGCTGACATAGGCCTCATCGGGGGTCAATATACCGTGGGTCGAATGTGGGCGTTCAGAGTTGTAGTAGATCAGCCATTTGCCGACCCCAGCCCGCATTTCAGAACCTGTCTCAAAAGCATTCAGATAGACGCATTCATACTTCAGCGACCGCCATAGGCGTTCAATCATGCGATTGTCACGCCAGGCGCCTTTGCCATCCATGCTGATCTTGATCTTTGCATCCGTGAGCACGTCGATCCAAGCACCACTGGTAAATTGGCTGCCTTGGTCCGTATTAAATATCTCTGGCTTGCCGTGCTTTGCCAGTGCCTCTTTCAGGGCTTCAACGCAGAAGTCCGCGTCCATGCTGTTGGACAACCGCCAAGCAAGGACTTTGCGACTGTACCAATCCATGATTGCCACCAGATACAGGAAGCCACGCCGCATTGGGATGTAGGTGATGTCAGCACACCAAACTTGGTTCGGGCGGTCGATCACGACTTTCCTGAGCAAATACGGCCAGATTTTATGCTGGGGATGTTTCTTGCTCGTGTTGGGTTCCTGATAGATCGGGACCAAACGCATGAGCCGCATTAGGCGGCGCACGCGATGCCGACCGCATTTGTGGTTGTTGCGCTTCATGTAGCGCGCCATCTGGCGGGACCCGTACCATGGCGTTTCGAGGAATTGCTTATCAATGATTTCCATGAACCGTAGGTTCTCAGCGCTTTCGCCCTTCGGTTCATAGTACAAGTGGGATCGGGTCAGCGTCAGCAGCTTGCATTGACGGCGGACACTCAGCTTGTGGTTTTTGCTCACCATTTTTTGCCTCGCGTCCCGAGCAGTTGCTGCGAGGCATCGGCCAAAAAATCCCGCTCCACCACCAGCTGGCCGATCTTAGAATGCAGCTTGTCGACGTCCGCAATGCTCACTTGCTCAGGGACGGAACCTCGGCGCGTAAATGCCGTCGCCATGTTCTCTATCGCCGCCCGTTTCCAAGTGCCGATCTGCGTCGGGTGAACGCCATATTTCTTGGACAGCTCCGCCATCGACATCTCCTCGCGGATTGCTTCAAGCGCAACTTTGGCTTTGAAATCGGGCGAATGGTTCTTTCGTTTCGTCATTTGGGATCACTTCTTTCACACGTTGATCCACCTTAACTACTGGTCCGAAACCTTGCGACCACCTCTATACTCGCAATCGACGGAGCGACGCTCATTGATCATAAAGGCGAAATACTCGCAATCGGAGCCGTTGTTCGAATTCGCGGTGGTAGTGACGGCGGTGGGAGGACGGCCGCAGCTGAGGCTTTGGCAAAATTTGGGCTTGGTATCAAAATTTCTCAGGATGGCAGCATCACTGGCTACCTGCACAAATCAGCAAGACCCTCTAAGGCAGTCACTGCCTTTAGGATGATGTGAATGAAGCGCCCAAAGAATTTTGGCCGTAAGAGATAGACCGTCGATCAGAAGATCCATCTGTGACGTATTTGCTCTTTCTGGCCAAGGGGCCGTAGGTCTGCTTCCAGTCAATTCTGGATATTACTTCGGCGCTGC
>JBARUV010000032.1:0-3635 GCA_049645905.1 Sulfitobacter sp. | reverse complement strand
CCCTTCAGCATACGGCGCACGCAATCCAGCGCCTTGCCGGAAAGCGTCGCGCCCCCCAGACGATAATCCTCAAACGCGCCGTAGGCCGCCGGCACCCAGTCCGCCACGACCTTGCAGATCGCATCGGCGTAAACCCGGATTTCGTATTGTGCGTGGGCGTCCGCCCGCAGGCGCAGGAAATGGAACAGGTTGTGCAAATCAACCTTCCAGTACCACTGCGTATAGATGTTGGTCGGCAGGTTCATCCGCGCGAGCTCGCGGGCCAGACCATCCTGATCCTCGCCATCCGGCCCCTTTTCGCCGATCATCATCTCGTAGTTGTCATAGGCGCGGTTGCTGTCGGCCTTGAGGATTTCCAGCACGCGGGCGGCCTCCGCCCCTTCCAGCACGCCGCCGCGGCCCTGATTATTCACCACGGATTGCGCGTTCACATGCTCCGGCGCGGGAATATAGAATTCGCGGTCAAGGATCGAATAGCGGGCGGAGTATTCGTTGACGTTGGCCGTGCGGTGGCGGATCCACTGGCGGGCCACAAAGACGGGGAGTTTGACGTGCAGCTTGATCTCGCACATCTCGAAGGGCGTCGAATGCCAGTGGCGCATCAGGTAGCGGATCAGCCCCGCGTCGTTCTGCACCGATTTGGTGCCGCGCCCATAGGACACACGGGCGGCCTGACAGATCGCAGCGTCATCGCCCATATAGTCGATCACGCGGATAAAACCGTGATCAAGGACTTCGTGCGCTTTATACAGATGCGCCTCCATCCCCGCCACAGTCGCGCGCAGGGTGGATTGGGTCGTGCTGCGCAAGTCTTCGATTTCGGCGATCTGGTCAGGGGTCAGCGGCATGTGGGGCGTCCTTGGGAAAAAGCGGTATTTGCAGGTGGAGCAGCGGTGTGGATTCGCAGATCACTATATCTGCGCAAACGGATCACAGGAACCGCCATATGCGGTATTGTTTTTTCAACACCATTCACAGGATAGTGCGCGTTGCACTCTCGATAGCGTTGACAATGCAACGCCGCAGTTGAGAATGTGCACAAAACGAGAATTGGGCAGAGGCAGACCATCATGAAAAAACTAGTAACTGGGCTTATGCTTTGCACGTTTCTGGTTGCCTGCGGGGGAACCGCACCATTTGGCGGAAAAACGACAGATGTTGATGGCGAAGGTGATGTGGCCGCAATCCCGGAGGTGTTGGCCGGAAACCTTCAAAGTTTCACCTATAACGCTGCGAACGGTACGCTTTCTATTAGTGGAATTGCCGGAGACGGAAACGCTGTAAATGGCGCTTATCTTCGGAGCCCTACGCTAGACAGGCCCGGTTATGACGCATACTCTGCGCAAGACGCATCTAACGGGCGACACAGCACCGTCTACATCAGAGATATTGATGGCACGAGTGCCGTGTTGGTCGCGACTGGCGTACAGTACGAACACCTTTACGCGGGTGGGGCATATACAAACGCAGCATACAGCCCGCGAGTGGCGCCCGACAGCAACGATCCCAACAGTGGTCTGGTTTACTACACCGGCAGGTATATCGGTCTGTTGAATGGTCCCGGATCAAACGAAGACGTCACGACGCCCAACCCGGGCGAAGATCCATCTGTATTGACAGCTCAGGCGGCAGAAGTGACTGGTGATGTGCAAATAACAGCTGACTTCGCTACTCAGAACGTCGACGGAATCGTCTATAATCGGGTTGTTCCGGATATCGACGCCGCAGGAAATCTCGACACAAATTCAGCGAATCCGCTCATGGCCGAGGATATCGCACTTCAAGGGACCGCTATCGCTACGGACGGCACATTTTTGGGCGTTGCAGAGCAGAAAAACTCATCGGTAGGTGACTATGGCGGCATCTTTGGTGGCATTGGCGCGACCGAAGTTGCTGGTGTTGTACACGTCAAGGATCACATTTCAGTCATTTCTGAAGAAGAAGAATTCGGGATATTCGTTCTTGGCGAATGTGAGCCACCGCTTTCTGGGCCAGATTGCAATCTAACCCCTTAACGAGCCTAATAGTACGTTAAAATGAAAAGTCTTGCGCTGCTGCAATCATTGTTTCGCGCCACGCCTGTCCTTGTGTCCGGTGTGGTCGCAGTGCTGATTGGCGCTCAGATATTTGGGCAGGCATACGCCGAAAGCGCCCAGGATACTGCAGGAATTACAGCCGGTCAAAATGACTATGAACTTACCCTTCCACAGGCACGTCAACTCGCCATCAGCGCGTTAAGGACCGGACGACCCAAGCTGGCTTATCAGCTGTCAGACGGTTTGTTGCAGGCCGATCCCAAATCATCCTTTGCTCATTTTACGAAAGCCACTGCACAAGGCCAGCTCGGCTTGCCGCGCGATGCGCTTCGATCCGCCGCCAAGGCCTATCGGTTTGCCGACACAAGACTGCACAAGTTCGAGGCGGCAGAACTTGCCGCGCGCCTGTCTTACGTTGATGCACGCCCTACCCTGACCCAACTCTGGTTGCGCCGCGCGGTCCAAAACGCACCAAACGCACAAATAGAACAGCAGTTGGCCCGCGATTTCGGTGTGGTGCGTGCGCGAAACCCCCTGTCGTTTTCGATCCGTGGTGGCTTGCGTCCGTCCAATAACGTAAATTCCGGTGCGGATTCAGCCGAGCAAATCATCGACGGGTTGCCCTTCACCGGCGTCCTTAGCGGCTCTGCTCAGGCGTTGTCAGGATTGGCCGGCACACTGGATGTGCAACTGGGGTATCGCTTGCGCGGCGACAAGCGCAGTCGTACCGACGTCGGCGCGCGCCTTTATCTGCGCCGTGTCGCGTTGACCAGCGGTTCACGTATCCAAGCTCCAGACGTCACCAATGGCGACTTCGGCAGCACCTATTTAGAAGCGAACGTGACCCATGGTTTTGCATTGGGCGACAGTCGCAACAGCGCAACGCTGGGCGCAGCCGTCGGGCAACTCTGGAGCGGACGCAACAAGAGCTATGGCTTTGCGCGTCTGGAAGCAAACCGTGATTGGCATCTGGGCAAGGCCACACGTCTGACACTGGATGGTTCTGTAGAACAGCGCCAATCCAACCAAGCTGCAATTCTCGACAGCACCACCCTGGGGCTTGTGAGCGGACTGCAGCACCGCATCGCAAACGGCGACACGATCTCTGCCGCTTTGACGTTACGCCACACCGACAGCGATTATGTAAATACGCGCAATACATCGGCCACAATGAGTGGCACGTATGCTTTTGCCCAGCAGATTGGTCCCGCAAAAGTGTCCGTCAGTATCGCAGCGGGGTATTCGGAATACCCCGACTTTGTTGCGTTGTTCGTGGTACCGGGCGGACGGCAGGATAAATCGGTTTATGCCAATTTGAACCTGTTCTTTCCGGATATGGACTACGCGGGCTTCGCCCCCTCGATAAACATCTCCGCCGGGCGCAAGTTTTCCAACGTCAGCCGGTATGAAACTCGCGAACTGTCCGTCTCTATGGGAATCCAGTCAAAATTCTGAGAGTGACTGGCGTACGTCGCACAGCATGCTACCTTTGGCCCTGACTTTTTCAGCAAAGGACAGCAGATGCCGATCAAATATCTACATACTATGGTGCGTGTAAAAGATCTCGACGCCTCAATCGCATTCTACAAATTGCTAGGG
>JBARUV010000031.1:0-17107 GCA_049645905.1 Sulfitobacter sp. | reverse complement strand
GAATCTACGCGCTGGAGGATGTCGATCTGTTCAACATCCTCTGTTTGCCTGATGTCCCACGCCTTGGTGATGCGGGATCGTTGGCCGTCTATAGCGAAGCCTTGGCCTATGTCACGGAGCGGCGGTCAATGATGATCGTAGACATCCCTCTGGGTCTCAACCGTATCGACCAGATGGACACGTGGCTGGGTGAAAATACCGCACTGCGGGCACCCAACACGGCCGTCTATTTTCCCCGTACTTTCAAAGCGGACAGCCTGAACCGGAACCGACCGAGGTCGTTGGCCTCATCGGGGACTATTGCCGGGCTCTGGGCCCGGACGGATGCACAGCGTGGTGTTTGGAAAGCACCTGCAGGCACCGAGGCGCGATTGCGTGCCGTGCAGGATTTGGCCTATTCCATGACCGATCTGGAGAACGGCGTTCTGAACCCGCTGGGTGCCAACTGCCTGCGGCAATTCCCGATCTACGGAAGCGTTTGTTGGGGCGCCCGCACGATGGACGGAGCCGACCAGATTGCGTCGGACTGGAAATATGTGCCGGTTCGCCGCACCACGCTTTTCATCGAGGAAAGCCTGTACCGGGGCACTCAATGGGTGGTCTTTGAACCCAATGATGAACCGTTATGGGCGCAGATCCGGTTGAATGTCGGTGCGTTTATGCACGATTTGTTCCGCAAAGGCGCTTTTCAGGGCGCAATGCCCAGCGATGCCTATCTGGTAAAATGCGATGCGGAAACGACGACACAGACGGATATCGACAATGGCACTGTAAACGTCGAGGTGGGTTTCGCGCCGCTTAAGCCAGCGGAATTCGTCATTTTGAAAATTCAGCAAATCGCCCGGCGGGCGGAGAGTTAAGGAGGCCAGATTATGGCTGATTTTGTGGTCAATCCGCGTCGCGCCGACCCCTACAAGAATTTTCGGTTCCGGATCAAATGGGACGGCAGATACGTTGCGGGGGTCAGCAAGGTTTCTGCTTTGACCCGATCCACCGAAGTCGTGGAGCATCGCGAGGGTGGCGACCAATCAACCTCACGCAAATCCCCGGGTCGCTCCAGTTTCGAGGCAATCACATTGGAGCGCGGCGTTACCCACGATCTGGAATTCGAGCGTTGGGCCAACAAGGTCTGGAACATCAATGCAGGCGACGGTGCGCAGGTTTCGCTTGCGGATTTTCGCAAGGATATCATCCTTGACACCTATAACGAGGCGGGGCAGCTGGTGCTTTCCTACCAGATCTATCGCTGCTGGATTTCGGAATACACCGCAATGCCGGAACTGGATGCGAATGCCAATGCGGTGGCGATCCAGATGATCAAATTGGAGAACGAAGGCTGGCTGCGTGATGTCTCAGTGGTAGAGCCTGCCGAACCAAGTTTCGATGTCCCGGCCTGAGGTGCAAATCGGCCCCGGTGATACGGTCACTCTGGACTTGGCACAAGATCTTGGCGACGTAGAAGTTGTACCGATCCGGGGCGAACACGAGCTGTGGATCGCTGGTCGCCGCAAGCCGGGACTGTCTCCCGTTGCATTGGAAACTCTGATCCTGCAGGCAGGCATGATCGAGAACGGCACTGATCCGTCAGGATGGCTGCTGGGGGACCGCAATCGGGCCTTGTTGGCGGTACTAAGCACCGGATTTGGCGCGCCAGAGGAATTGTGGGTCACTTGCCCCGAATGCGATCAGCTACACGAGGTGCCATTCGACGTCTCGCATATTTTGAACCAGTCGTTGGCTCGTCCAGAAAGACTTGGTTCCGAGGTGCCTTCCGTATCGAGCCAAGTGCGGCTCCCTACGGGCGCGGATCTGGAAGCGGCGGTTGGTGATGGTGCGGTGCTCCTGTCGATTTGTGCGCCGCACGCAACTGAAGAGGTGTTCGAAGCGGAAGTCAAAACCCGCGATCCCTGTGCGGAACTCTATTTTGCCTTGACCTGCGTTGCGTGTGGGAAGGCGTTCAAAGCAGCACTGGATCCGCTCGCTCTCCTTTTGGCAGAACTTGATCGTCACGGGGGTGTCACAGCTGAAATTGATATGTTGGCGCAGGCATATTCCTGGACGGAGGCCGAACTCGTCGCACTTCCGGCATGGCGGCGCAGATTCTATTTCCGTCATCAAGCATCGGAAAGGATGGCGTCATGACAGGCATGCTTTCGCGTCTCGCAGCCCGGGGTGTGTCGGGAGCCAAAGGGCAGAATGAAGGCGCTGTCCTGACTGCGCCGTTGCAAGCCCGCTTCTGGCCGGACGGTGCGTCTGAGATGTTACCGGACACCGAGATCAAGGAGATGACCCCGGCCAATCCGGCTGCAGCGCCACGCGACCCCGAACCAAACCTTGAACGAGCGGATCACGAAACCGCTCCAGCAATGCGGATTGCCCCTGTACGCTCACTTGCAGATGATACTGCCCCAGCCTCCGACGTTCCAACAACTGGGCGAGAAGCCGTCGTCAGACACTCGGATGCATCACCTGCGCACCCTTCGCGGCGGGATCGCCCGACCCGGCCGGTCCCTGAGCCTCTCTCCCAATCAGAAACGGTCTCGCCGACCCCTTTGAGGGCGTCGGTATCGCCTGTGCTGGAACAGGACCGGACGCTGAAAGTGTCGACAGCATCGCCTGAACCAATTGTGGTTGATCCCCGATCTGTTCCGGTACCGGCTGGGGAGGATAGACCGCAACAAACGTCCCTCAATGAACATCCCGTGGCGGAGCGGCCCCGTTCAACCGCTGCGTGGGGCGAGCCAAGTGTCCAGCACGCCCCGATGGCGTCACCCGCACTGGCGCCGGCGCTCAGTATCGGGCGGATCGAGGTTATCTTTGAAAAGCCTGCCTCGCCGAAACCACCGCCGGCTGGGCGCCAACGCGTTGACCCAAAGCGGACAAGCGGCTTTGACGCCTATTCAGCGCGGCGCTTGGGCCGCAGGCGATAGGAGGGGTGGATGGCGGATTTCTTTGCGATTGCTGCGGTTTCCCGAACGCTGCGCACATTGCTGCAAGACAGAATGCGCAGCGGCGCTGCGGTGACGCTTGCGCCGCCGGATCAGACCATCAACGGTCTGGATGGGGCACGGGTTAATCTCTATCTCATTCAAGTCCAGGAAAATGCTGCGCTCAAGAATGATCATGGCCCGCTGCGCAGCCACCCTGGTGCCTACGGACGTCCGCCCTTGTCGCTGAATTTGCGCTATATGATGACAAGCCATTCCGACAGCGAAACCCAGACCGAATCCGATATCACCGCACAGGAAATTCTTGGTGACGCCATGCAGGTTCTGCACGAATTCGGGAACCAGCTTGATACACTCACCCAGATCAACCTCGCGCCGCCGGCTCTGAACGAACCCATCCTTGATCCGGCCCTGACGCAGGAAGTGGAACGCCTTAAGATCACCCTGCACCCGGTGACGCTTGAGGATGTGACCAAGGTATGGTCGGCGTTGAGCGAGGAGAACTTCCGCCGTTCGGTGGTCTATGAAGTGACCGTGGTCCAGATCTTTTCTCAAGATGCTCCCCGCATTGCACCGCCGGTCGAAGAGCGACGCATTTTTGTCAGCCTTGCAAAACGCCCCACAATTGATCGGGTCTTTGTGACACCTGCACCGGGCGCACCCGAAAACGAGACACGCGTGGCGATCGGCGAGGAGATCACGGTAGTCGCGCGCGACACGGCAGCGGACCAGTTGTTTGTTCAACTGGGGGACCTGCAGCCGATGCGGGTTCCGCCCGCCCCGAATGGCCGTATCCGGTTTACCGTGCCTGATGCGGTCTTGGAGGTTGATTTCGATCCCGTGGTTACGCAGCCGATTGCAGATGCGGATTTATTGCAACCGGGCACCCTTCGCATCCGGCTGATCGCACAGATTAATGTCGAAGGTGTCGCGGGCGCGCAGGGGCCCGGCGCGCGTATCGAAGAACCCCGTTTGCTTCGATCCAACATCGCGATCATGCAACTCGTGCCGCAGATTACCGGGGTCGCGCCGGCAAACGGGCCCGCAGGAACGGTGCTTCAACTGACAGGGACACGACTTTGGCATCCGGGCACTGCCGAGGCGCAAGTGGCGATTGGGGACGGGGCGGTGAACATCCGCGCGCCAGAAACACCGGGAGATTGGGCCGATCCTACGCCAACACTAGTTGAAGTGCCCGTTGACGAGGCGGGTCTTGTGGCGCGGCCCGCGCCTTATCCGGTCGCCGCGATTGTCGAGGGGGCCAGAAGCCGCACCTCTGGCTTCAGCTACCGGCTGGATCCTTGAGATATGAATATATCGGGCATCCCAGCGCGCATTGACGCACCTTTGGCAGACCCGCTGCTGCTGGCCGCGCTTGAATGGGTGCGCGCGACGCTGGAAGGGACACCAAAAGCGGTTGAGGCGCGCGCGCGACTGGACAACCTTCGCGCTGCCACACCAACGACGTTGGACCATATATCAAAGACATTCGGGCTGGCCCCGGTCGAGGAAGACCTTATCTTATTTGCCTTGGCGCACCGGATTGATGGTGGATTGGCGCAATTGTGCGCATCCGTCGCAGGCGACCCCCGCCAAGGCTACATCACGGCGCAACTTCTGACGCAGACCATCGGTCGCGGCGATCCGGGGTTTGCCGCCGCGCTGTTTGCACGGTTGGCGCCAGGTGCACCGCTGCGCCATTGGTCTCTTCTGGAAATGCGCGAAACCCACCCGCTGGCGGCCATCGCACTGGACGAGGACGTCGCACTTCGCCTCGCGGGGTGCAAAGCGGAGACGATTTCTGCGTCCAGTTTTATGCTGCCACCCCAAATCCTTGTGGACCGGCAGCGTGTTCAGGCGCGTGAACTGGTTCACAATATGAGGACCGGTTTGGCGCTGGTCGGGCAACAAAACAGCGGACGGCAGGCGTTGGCGGGACAGATCGCAAAAGTGGCCGGCTATCAGGCCGTTGTCTGCGAACCGACAAAGCGGGCGCGCCAACTTGCGCGCGAGGTATGGCTTGACGGGTTGGTGCTGGTGACTGATCTGGGGCCTGATAATGGAGGTTGTCGCCACTCTGCCTCCGACGAGACTGCTTTGGCTGCTCGGGATGTGTCTGGCGCGCAGACATGGACACCAGAGGCCATGCAGATGCTAGAAGGACGCCTGATTGTTCTGGCAGAAGACCCCACAGGACTGCCCCGGCAAATGCACATTGCACGGATAGCACCACTCAGTACGCCGGAGCGGACCGAGATCTGGCGGCAAACGCTGCCGGATTGGCCCGCCGCGGAGCGAGACGCGGTGGCGCGCCACTTTCCTCTTGGGCCCGGCAGTATCGCAACGATTGCAGCGGGTCTGGAACCGGATGCGCCCCTGGGTACGCTTTGGCAGCGATGCCGTGAACGGGGTGGTCACGGACTGGAAGCATTGGCGACCCGTATCGTGCCGCGTTTTGGCTGGGACGACCTAATCGTTCCGTCGCGTATCCGCTTCGACCTCAAGGCGATTGCCGACCAGATGCGCCACCGCGCAACAGTATATGATGATTGGGGGTTTTCGCAGCGCCTTGCAGCCGGGAGGGGTATCACGGCTCTTTTTGCAGGCCCGTCAGGCACTGGTAAATCGATGGCCGCAGAGGTGATCGCAGGCGCGCTTGGCCTTGATCTCTACAAGGTCGATCTGTCACGGCTCGTGTCAAAATATATTGGCGAAACGGAGAAAAACCTGCGCCGTGTCTTTGATGCCGCCGAACAGACCGGCGCCTGCCTTTTTCTGGACGAGGCGGATGCCGTTCTCGGTAAACGCTCGGCTGTGAAAGACAGCCATGATCGTCACGCAAACATCGAAGTCAGCTATCTGCTGCAGCGCATGGAGAGTTTTGCCGGGCTTTGCTTGCTGGCTACCAACCTTAAGAACAATCTTGATGCGGCGTTCCTTCGGCGATTGAGGTTTGTTATCGATATCCCCTTGCCCGATCAAGGCGATCGGCTGCGGATCTGGAAAGGGGCGATACCCCCCGGTGTGCCAACCGGCAAACTGGATTTTGCGGCCTTGTCGCGGCTTGATATCAGCGGCGGTTCGATTGTCGTAATCGCCGTCAATGCCGCTTTTCTGGCAGCAGCGGAAGGGGCCCCGATGTCGATGGATCACATTGCGCAGGCGACACATGGTGAATACCGCAAGCATGATCGAAGTTTCAGAGCGCAATGGGACGGGACGGGAAGATGAAGCACCCTAGCGCGCATCATGTGAGACAGCTGCTGCAAGATGGACTGCGCCTTGCGGGCACCCAGTTGGGTCCGGATCCGCCACAACACATTCCACATCTGAAACTAAGACTGCCGCAAGGGGCGGATGCGTCTGCAATCGCGAGAGCGGTCCGGGAGGCGATGAACAATACCCCGGTTGACCAGACCCGTGGTGCCACATCCCCTAATCAACCCCGCAATGCCGGGTCCGGGACAAGCACACAGACGGGGGGCGAAAATGAACACGGCTAATACCTGCTACAGTTGTGGCTCCCGGGCATCTGTACGTCGGACCCCGCGCATTGCTGCGCCAGAATCCGAGAGCGAAAGGCAAGCTGACAGGATCGCGGACAACGTAATGCACGGCCGCCCAGTCAGCCTTTCCTCAACGGGGGCCGCAGACACCGGTGCGATCCACCGCCAATGCGCTGCATGTGCGAATTCGACAGAATCCTGCGCCGATTGCGCAGCAAAGGGCGATCCCATCCAACGCGAAGAGGGGGCTGGCCCCTTCAGCCCAAATTCTGATGGGATACATCAGGCAGCATCGGCGGCCCGCACAGGCGGTGTGCCGATGGATGGTTCATTGCGCGCCTATTTTGAACCCCGTTTCGGCGCAGACCTCTCGGGCATACGGATGCACCGTGATGAACCCGCTGCAAGGGACATAAATGCGCGCGCCTACGCGATTGGTCGCAACATCGCCTTTGCGCCGGGTGCTTTTGCGCCGGAAAAACAGGATGGGTTGCGACTGATCGCTCATGAAGTTGCCCACACTCTTCAAGGGGGCGATGTCATCCATCGTCAGGCTGAGGATGCAGAGGAAGAAGAAGCTGCCCTGGAGCCAAATCCCTATCTGGATGCGGTTGAAACCAACGAAGAGGAGGAGACACCTCCGGCCACGACCTCGCCCCCGAGAACAAGAACCGACACTTTCGAAGACCGCTCGGGCGGCGGGTCGACCAGTTTTGAGGAAGCCGTAACGCGTGCGCCGACAGTTTCCGGCGATCTGATCAGCGGCGACGTCAGGCGTCGCGAAATTGCACCTGCCAACGACACCGAACCTGAAATGGAAGTATCCAATGAGGAGAGGCCGGTTGTTTTCGACGGCGTCAATTGCGAAATCCGGCTTGAGCACAGTTTTGGCTTCACTTTGGTGGCGGATGATCCTGCCGGCCAGGGGTGTGAGGGCAGTCCCGTTGATCAATCTGCAATTGATCTTGATCAGGTAGCAGACACCTATTTGAACGCTGTGCGCGGCGCGATGAATGATGAATTTGTCATCCGGATGGGCGAGTGTGAACACAGCTGTGCCGGGCGCGACATTCCCATCAAGGTCGTGCTGACCCGCAATGATACCAGCCCTGATACTGCGATAGCGATTGTTGCCCGAAGCGGTCGCGCCAATGCCGGCGCGATGTGCATGGGCAATTTTGACGAGCAACTGCCAATTCACGAAGGCGGTCATCAGGTGCTGGGCAGGGGGGATGAATACCCGGAAAAAGACGCTGATCTTCTGGACTCGATGCCCGAGTGGGGGCGGACCGAGCGGGTGCGCAACGACAGCAACGTGATGGGCAGCCGCAGACGTTTCGGGCGCTTTGCCGTTTTTCACGAGCGCGACTTTCGACATGCTCTCACATTCATGCGTGCGGCGTTGCCGGATTGTACGGCGGACCTTGTTTCGGTCGGAGATGTCATTCTGGACTACCGTCTGATGTTCAGGGGCGGGTTTGGCGTTCTTGGCGGCAGCGCCAGCGGTTTTGCCGGCGCGGGGTTTGACGTAGGTATTCCACTGACACGCAGTCGCGAATGGTCGCTTCTGGTCGGCGCACATGGCGATTTTCTTGCACAATTGGGTGCTGATAATCGTCGGCTCGTGCTGGCAGGCATGCGCGTCGGGCTTGAACGCCGGTTCGATGGTGCTTCAATTTCTGGACGGGTGTTTGGCGGTGTCGGGGGTGGATTATCACACGAGCTTGGATCCTCGCGACCGGGGGAATTTGGTGAACCACCCGTCGAGATCGCGCCCCGAACAGGCGGCTTTGGTCAGGCAGAGTTGGGCGCGGGCCTGATGCTGCCGACAGGTAACGGCGGCGCCTTCACGGCCGATCTTCGGCTGAGCGGGGGGGGCGAGCTAAGCCTGGATCCGCGGGCGCTCCAATGGTTCAATGCGGGCCTGATGTTGGGGGCACAGTTCTGAGATGGCTGTATCGGCACCAGTCCAGTCCAGTCATCAAGCCGCGTCCCCTGTGCGGATCGCTGCGCCGGAGAGCAGGGAAGAACGTGAAGCTGATCGCGTGGCCGACAGAATTGTGCGCGGGGCGGAAGTAGCGACAACGACACTTTCCGCAGCGGCCCCAAGTGCCATTTATCGCCAATGTGCAAAATGTTCTGCATCCGGTGGGTCATGTGCAGAATGTGAACATTCCAAAGATGAAGGAGCGGTGCAGCTTAAGGCGAAAAACATCGCTGGCGGGAATGACCGCTCCGGTGGCGCGGCAAGGCAGGCCGTGACTGCCTTGTCTGGATCGGGCCAGCCATTGACTGCACGCACCAGAGCCTATTTTGAACCGCGCTTTTCACAAAGTTTCGGGGATGTTCGCGTGCATACCAATTCCGGTGCAACAACGGCTGCTGACGCCCTGAATGCGCGTGCCTATGCCCATGGATCAGACATTGCATTTGCAAATCGCGCATATCGCCCTGAAACGACTGCAGGACAGCATTTGTTGGCTCATGAACTTGCGCATGTTGTCCAGCAGCGTCAGGGGCGCGTTCCAAAATCGTCAACATCCGAAATCCTGACTGCACCACATCTGGAAAGAGAAGCGGATAATGCAGCGAAAAATGTGCTTTTGCCCCCACACACGGGGCATGCTCCGCCTATTTCTGCAGCGGGGCAGGGTATTCAGCTAAAGAAGGTAGAAAGCCCGATCCTGTATGTCGGGGTGACCGAAAATGCCGCGCCCGAGACCAAGAGCATCCGCACGCTGAACAATGATCGTGGCGGCGTTACGACGGTGACAACCACCGACCCGCAGGGTGCGATCGTCGAAGGTTCTGACACCTTTGACCTCACGGATGAAACGCAAATTGAAGCCTGGGCAAAAACCCTGTCTCTGCCTGCGGCGACCGAGCAGAAGGTGGTTGATCTTTTGAAGGATCAAAGGTCGAGCGGTCGTGACGAACTGGCCCAGATTGTCCGGCTCTATGCAAAAACGCAAGCCGACCCAAGCGTCCCACAAATGAAGCGGGTCGTCCTGTCGGGTCATTCCGGCGGTTCATCTATTTTTGGCATTGGTGGCACATTGTCGTTCGGCAAGTTCGTGACGCTGGCAGAGATTTTCCCATTGGCTGCAGCACAAGTCGAACATTTGCATGTCTCGGCCTGCAGCAGCGGTGGCCACTTTTCGATTGAAGAGTATTATCTAAAGGCCTTTCCGATGGTGAAAACCATATGGGCATATGCGGGTAGTTGCCCCACAGACTCAGGTGCCATAAAGGCACAACGCCGATGGGAACGTTTGACGGAAAAGCCCGGCGTCAAGAAGCTTAGCCAACGCGAGGCGGTCTGGAACGATGGGACCCATAGGGACGAAAGTCCCGAAAAGGTGGAGGACGCGATACGCGGTATAGATGCCCAGAACCCGATGTATCAGGAGTATTTCATGGGCAGGTTGGCAGATAGCAGTGCGCATTCTGGCCCGCTGACTGACTACTACCGCCGGCTTGTCCGTATTGCGAACCGCGGCGGCGTTCCCGAAGCAGACAGGAAACGTTTGCAGGAACGTCAGGAACAAGCCATGCGCCTGCGATATTACGCCAAAGTCCGCGCACACTTCATGCTCCATCATGGCAAACTGATTGCTGATGGTTATGCGGCAGCAAAACTCAAGATGCCAGATTACGAAACATTGTCACGTGCAGGTGCACTCGCAGCGATGGACACATTGGATGCAGTAAAATCAAAACCGGATAAGGCCATCAAAGCATTGGAATTGATCAAGAAAGGCTTGAAGGAACTTGACCCGAATATCGTCCCCGAAGGCTGGATACTCGATCTATGAGCTGCTGCTGTAGTTCAAGTCCGAGCCCGAAATCGACAGGTGAAGAACATTTGGCATTGGCAGATATCCGCCTTGAAGGACGAGAAACCCGTAAATTCGGGCACCATCATATCGAGAAGGTATTAGGAGATTTCAACCGGAAGCGTTAGAATGAAGGAGCATTGAAACGGATGATGAATAACGGATTTTCGAGAACGTTGTATTGAATCGGAGGAGTCATGACATCGGAATTTCCCGGGTCACCCAGGGTCATGAAAGGCGGGCTTGTTGCCTACCAGATCCCTGAACTTGCCCCGACGATCATCGTCTACCAATACAACCCCGAAGAGGTTCAGCGCCAGCTTCGGTTGCGCGGCGGTGGTGGTGGCGGACGCGGAGATTCCAACCGGGTCAATGGTCCGCCTGAAGAGACGATCACCTTTACTGTCGACATCGACGCCTCCGATCAGCTTGAATCGCCGGCTGAAAACACAATTGCGGTCGAAAACGGGTTGCACCCGATCATCGCGGCGTTGGAGGGGTTGCTGTACCCGTCCTATCCTCTGGTGATTGCGAACGAAGCGATGGCGCTTGCCGGATCCGCCTTCGTGCAAGGGGAACAGGCGCCTCTGGTACTGCTCGTGTGGGGGCCGCGCCGTGTTTTACCGGTGCAGATCGATAGTCTGTCCATTCAGGAGCAGGCTTTTGATACGAACCTGAACCCGATCCGCGTGCAGGTAGAGATCAGCGCGCAGGTGCAAACCTATCGCGATCTGGACATCACCAATCCGGGGTACTGGGTCTACATGTCGTCCTTCACCAGCAAAGAAGTGATGGCGACGCTGAATACCTTTGGTAACCGGACTGGCATTCAAGGCCTTTTGCCGATTTAGACAAATGCGCCAGTGGAATTTTGCTTTCGGTTTATGCGAGTGAAAAATGTTTTCATTTTGAAGTGCGTCTGAGCATGGCACAGGTCATTTTGCAGGCGCTTACGGAGGACCAGAGATGTTCTTTCGCGGATCCCGCTACGAAAACGTACCCGAGGCAGAGTGGACGCTGCCCGACGGGCGCATCATCCGCTACAAGCGGCGGCGTATTATTCCACAGACAGCGGCGCCACTGGGCACGCAAACACGGACCGGTGACCGACCTGATCTGGTTGCGTTCCGAACCCTTGGAGATCCCGAGCTTTTCTGGCTCCTGTGTGATGCCAATCGCGAAAGGTATCCGGCGCGGCTGACACAAGAGCCGGGCAAGATCATCGCGGTGCCTGGCCCCGAGGCGATGGGACGCTGAGATGATCAGGCTGCCCACATATTTCACTGTCAAGGTTGGCTTTGCCCCGTTGCCGCCGCCCTGGTTTACGGCCCTGCGCGAGATCGAAATCGAAACCGCCGTGGGGCAAGCCTCAATCTTTCGTCTGCATTTTGATCTGTCCCGAAACGCATGGGGTGATTTCGACGCGCTTGCCATTGACCTGTTTCGACCGCTAGTGCCGATTTCGATCTGTATCTCTGCCGGACCGGGCCTGCCACTGACGGTCATCAACGGTTTTGTCGCGGATGCCACATTGCAGGCAAGCAATTCGCCCGGAGCCTCGACCTACGAAGTCGTGGGCATGGATGCGCTCGGGACGATAATGGCGCATGTTGAAGTGCCATTTACCTGGCCGAATATGTCTGACGATCTGATCGCAACATCCATCTTCGGGCGGTACGGGATGATCCCGGTGACAACGCCAGTGCCCCCGTTTCGCACGATACTGGACACGACAACGACGCAGCGCGGTTCGGATGCCGCATTCTTGCAGGTGCTGGCAGGGCGCAATGGTGTCAGCCTCTATGTCCAGCCGGAGCCGATATCGGGCCGCGATATGGGCCATTTTCACCCGCCGCTTGTGCCGCCGCTGCCACCGCAAGGGGTTTTGTCGATTGATTTCGGGGCGCAGACAAATCTGGACGGCTTTTCAGTCAGCAACAACATGCTGGGGCCGACCGGCGTATTCGGTGTGATGACCGATCCGCGGACGCGGGCGCCTGTCCCGATTGTGGCACCGGTTGCTGCAGAGATGCCGCTCGGGCTGGAACCGGCCCTGACACGGATCATCCCGCCACCGGTCGAAACCACCTTGGATGATACATCCGCGAGCCCGGCAGAGGCGGTTTGGCATGCGACCCAGCGGGCAACCCAAAGTGCGCGCGCCCTTCGGGCGTCTGCCGAAGTCGACGGGTTGAAATTTGCCCGCCCCATATTTGCAGGCATCCCCATTCTGGTGCGCGGGGCAGGGCGTCAGCATAGCGGCTTATATATGGTCGACCGTGTTTCACACCGGATTTCGAGGGATGAATACAAACAATCAGTCGGACTTTGGCGCAATGCCGTGGGTCTGACCGGCGCCGAGGTTTTTGTGGACCCGTTGGCCGCCGCCTGACGTTAAGGAGTTTTGACAGTGCCTGATGGAACGCAGAGTGACCTTTCTGAGAAGGTCTATGGCAAGCACCGGGGAACGGTTGCCAATCCCGTGGATCCGGAACGCCGGGGCAGGCTGACAGCGTTCGTGCCTGAGGTGCTGGGCCCAATCCCGACAGGATGGGCGGAACCCTGCGTGCCCCATGCAGGCGTGAATGCCGGTTTTCTCTCAATGCCGTTGACAGGCGCAGGTGTCTGGATCGAATTCGAGGGCGGCGACGTTTCAAGGCCGATCTGGACGGGTTGCTATTGGGCCACTGGCGAAACCCCGATGCCGCCCCCGGCAGGCGCGCCGGGCGAAGCGACGACAAAAATCTGGCGCTCGGAATTCGGCTTGACGACGATGATGGATGACGTCGCGCAGACAATCACAATGGCGGACGCCACCGGACAGAACAAGGTCGAGATTTCCGCAGTTACCGGCACCGTCACGATCAAGGGTCTCGCGCGCGTGGTCCATGATGGAAAAATCGTTCAGATCGGCAGCGATGCCGCATTTCATCCGGCGGCGTTCGGCGATGAATTGCTGCTCTATCTCAACCAGCTGGTGACGATTTTTAACACCCACATGCACCCCGGAGAGCTTGCTATCGGTGTGTTGCCAGTGACACCGGCCCCCCCGGTCGCCCCGATGCCACCGCCGACACCTTCGCTCATTTCCACAAAAGTATTTCTGGAGTAACCGATGCCTGACACTTTCCGCCCCGGCAATCTGAACTTAAACCCCCTGGATTTCAGCGGGTTCTACAATTCCATGGCCGAGGCAATGGAGGATGAGTTGGACGCGTTGATGGCGCTCGACGGACTGGCGCCTGTTTCAAAGGACGAAAGTAACCGTGAAGTCCGGGACCGACGGCGCTTTATGATTGCGATTGCGCGAGGCGTTGTGCGCCATCTGGCTGATCACAGCGAAGCAATAAAAGTCACGCACGACAGCGACACGGTTTTTGCCCAAATTGATACGGAGCAGCTTTGATGCCTGTTTTAGCCAATCAGCTTGATTATCCTTTCGGCATTGACCCGCGTGGCCGGTCCCGTCTGACAGGGGCGGACGATCACGTGCGCGAGCTGATCGAACAAGTTCTGTTCACTGCTCCCGGCGAACGTGTGAACCGGCCGGAGTTTGGCACACCGATCAAGGATCTTGTGTTCGAAGGGCTGTCCGACACCTTGGTCGCGACAACAGAACAGATGGTGCACGGCGCGTTGGTGCGGTGGCTGGACACGCTGATTTCCGTCGAGTCAGTGAAAGTCGAAGCGGTCGAAAGCACGCTGTCGGTGGCGATTGTTTATGCATTGCGTGGCCAAGCCGAACGGCGCTCGGATATCTTTGAACGGGTGATGGAGGGCTGAAAAATGGTCTTGTCACAAGATGGCGATGTTTGGTGTGTTGACGACCGCCGCTCTGCTGTCCTGTTGGCACCCGCGCACCCGCTGAACGGGCTGGATTTTGTCGAGTTCCGTCGCGATTTGTCTGCACCCGTCGGCCAGCAATTCCGGCTTGAGGCGCATTTCCTCAAACCGCCACCTGTCCTCACGGCAGGTGACGCATATCTGCTGGGTGGTGTGCGCGTGGTCGGCTTGCGTGTGCTGGATATTCAGCCATCGGCGGATCCTCTGCAGCTCGATGTTTTTGTGGATCGCGAAGGTGATTTTTCGACCTATGTGATTGGTTTTGATCATCCTGATCTTGATCCGGAACGATCAGAAGCGCGTTTCGGATTCAAGGCAGGCTGCCCGTCGGATTTCGATTGCCGCCAAATTGATGTTTGCGGGCCCGATCCTTTGGAAGCGCCCGATCTGGATTACCTTGCCAAAGATTACCAGAGCTTTCGGCGGCTTTTTCTTGATCTGATTGCTGTGCGAAACCCAGATTGGCAGGAACGGCTGCCCGCAGACTTCAGCATCGCTCTGGTTGAGATGCTGGCCTATGTGGGGGATTACCTCTCTTATCTTCAGGATGCAGGTCCGGGCACTGAAAGTTTTTTTGAAACCTGCCTGCACCGCGTCTCAATGCAGCGGCATGCGCGGCTGATTGATTATCCGATGCATGACGGGCGCAATGCCGCAACGTTTGTCCAGTTTGATCTTGATCCGGCTCCTGATGCTGTACTGCGCGTCGTGCCGGGGGGTACCCGTCTTTGTACGCGGATCACGCAGGCGCTGACGGGGGCCGTTTCCGCGCCCGGCGCCGTGTTGCCCGCGTCGGCTGATTTTGACAATGATCCGGCGCTGGCCGGTGCAACTGTATTTGAGACAACAGCACTTATCACTTCAGCTGCCGATCATAACCTGCTGTTTTTGCACACCTTCGGAGATCGCGATTGCTGCTTGGCAAAAGGCGCGCGGCAGGCGTGGCTCTACGGGCTTGACGGAAACCAGATTTATCGCCCGGCATTTTCTGACGGGGATTATTTGTTGCTTGAGGAAATCCGCAGTCCGGTTACCGGATCAAACGCCGATGCTGATCCTGCCCAGCGCACGGTTGTCCGTATCCAAGGCGTGCCCCAAGATGGTGAGGATCCGGTCTATACCGATCAGCTGACCGCAGGTGAGTTCATGCCGCGACTGAACCCTGCTGACAACGCGATGCCGCTACAGCGGGTCACTTGGCAGATCGAGGATGCCCTCAGCCGGAATTTTTGTCTTTCGAGCGAGACCGCACTTGCAGGACAGATAACCAATGTCACAGTTGTGCGCGGCAATGTTGCCCCTGCGGATCACGGACGCATGGTGCGGCGCGAAGCTCTTGAACTGGTTCAGGGAACGGGGCGCTGGCCGCTTGACATGCTTGAGCTTGAGGACAGGGAATTGACGCGCCATGCTGGCGCTTACGATTTTGCGGTCTCGGCTGATGGCAGGCCCGTCGCGGGGCGTTACGACCTGCAAACCGGCCCGCGCAGCGCGGTCCCTGCCATTTATCTGCGCAGCGTTCAGTCAGGTGGGGCGCGGCGCTTTTGGACGCCTGTGCCGCATTTGGGCGATAGCGGTGTCTATGATCGCCATTTCGTCGCCGAAACAGAAGGTGATGGCCACACGACGCTGCGCTTTGGCGATGATGTGCACGGGCGCGTGCCCAGAAACATCGAAGGTGTAACCGCTTTCTATCGCGTCGGTTCAGGCCGCAGTGGCAATCTCTCTGCGGGGGCTTTGGCACATGCCGTTGAACCTGACCTCGCGTTCTGGGCTGACCCGGGCGCTCCGGTGGGTCCGGTATCGCTGGACCCCGGCGATCCCAATGCCGCAGTCGCATTCGCCGAGATTGCGCGTGTCCGTCAACCGCTCGCGGCGGTGGGCGGTACCGATATGGAGACGATCAAGGCGGTTCGCGCCCTTGGACCCGAAGAAATCAAAGCGATTCAGTTCCGGGCAGTTACGCCACAGGATTGGCAGGAAATGGCGCTGCGTCATCCCGGCGTTGCTGCTGCCAAAGCCCGGTTCCGCTGGGTTGGCAGTTGGCATTGCGTGTTTGTCGCAATCCATCCCACGGACATTCTTGATCTCGAGCGGCTGCCCGGCGGCGGGGTACGGTTAAGCGATGAATTCGCCGCAGAAATGCATGCCTATCTGAGACGTTTCAAACTGGCCGGTGTCGATCTTGCAGTGCGCGCAGCACAGTATGTTCCCCTTGAGATCGACATCCGCATCTGTGTCATGAATGGCCATCACCGTGGACAGGTTTTGCAGGCGGTCGCGCTGGTGCTGTCAGACAGGGTACTGGCCGATGGCGCAAAAGGGTTCTTTTACCTACCTGATCTGGGCTTTGGCGAGGATATTCATCTGTCGCGCCTTTATGCAGTATTAGAGGCCATCGACGGTGTCGAATCCGCCGAAGTGACCCTGTTTAAGCGGTACTGGGCTGTTGCCAACGACGAGCTGGAGCGCGGGCGTATCGCGCTTGGTGAATTCGAGATTGCGCGGCTTGATAACAATCCGAACTTTCCGGAAAACGGTGTGCTGCGCCTGACCGCCGTGGGAGGGACCTGAGCCATGTTACCTCTTGGTGATCCCAGATTTTGCAACTGCTGTGCGCCGGGCGTTGCGCCGACACCCTCGGTGGTCTGGAACAGACCCGGATTGTATCAAATAGAGTACCGCATCGGGACATTTGCCAGTTTCCGGCAGGCGATGCTGGACCGCATTCACCAAAGCTCGGAACTTAGCGGTCTGGCGACGCGTGAAAGCGATGACCATGCGGTGACTTTGCTGGAACTTTTCTCGGCGATGGCAGATGTGCTTACTTTCTATAACGAACGGATTGCCAACGAGATGTATCTTGAACAGGCCCTGCACAAGGCGTCAGTTGAGCAGCTTGTGGCGCTTTTGGGATATATTCCGCGTCCGGCCCTTTCCGCCACCGGCGCTCTTTCATTCGAGATTGAAGAAA
>JBARUV010000030.1:0-13952 GCA_049645905.1 Sulfitobacter sp. | reverse complement strand
AGGTGACCAAGCTTGAGTTTATGGAACGTCACAGTCAGGTGCGCCGCTGCGGCAAACCTGCTGTGTTCGTCTTGGTGAGGAAAATCGCGCCCGCTGTCAGCACAAATGCCGCTCGGGATATCGACCGCGACAATTGCAGGGCGTCCGAATTCATTTCCCGGATCGACAGAAAAACAATCCACCAACTCGTTCATGTGCCAGAACAGTTCGCCCAGCTCGCGCAGTCCCCGTTTCAGGCCAGTCCCGAACAGAGCATCGACGACGAGGTCACAGCCCCATGTGCCCGCTTGCCAGTCTTTCATGGGCCTGACCGTCCCCGCTTCCACCCACCGCTTGTAATTCGTATGTGCATCGGGTGGCAGCGTGACCGCGTCTCCATAGAGATAAACCGCAACGTCCCACTCTGCCTCCCGCAAAAGCCGGGCAATTACAAACCCGTCACCACCATTATTACCCGGACCGCAGAACACCACTGCACGGTGCGGACCGCGCTCGAGTTCTGGCCATTGCTCAAACACTGCTTCGACAACGCCGCGGCCTGCACGTTCCATCAGTTCAAGCCCGGTCACTGCGCCAGATTCGATGGCGGTACGCTCAATGTCTCGCATCTGATCAGCGGTAAGGAGGTCAGTCACTTCGGCTCCGATTCAATTTAGCATAATAATTAGACACATCGTCTATTTTCTACGCGCAATCCCTAATAGAAGCTCCCCCAAGGCGTTCTTTCGGGAGGCGTGCGATAGACCCTCCCCCCCCAAGATGAAACCACTCCACCTGAATACGCGCGCATCGCGCCCTTGGGGAGGCCATTTCATGAAAAAGATCGAAGCGATTATTAAACCCTTCAAACTTGATGAAGTGAAAGAAGCCTTGCAAGAAGTGGGCGTACAGGGCCTGTCCGTCATCGAGGTCAAGGGATTTGGCCGTCAAAAAGGCCATACCGAACTTTACCGTGGTGCAGAGTACGTCGTCGACTTCCTACCCAAAGTGAAGGTCGAGGTAGTTCTGGACGATGATCAGGTCGACGCCGCCATCGCGGCCATCGTGGACGCCGCGAAAACCGAAAAGATCGGAGATGGCAAAATCTTTGTCACGCCGGTCGAGCAAACTATCCGCATTCGCACCGGTGAAACCGGTTCAGATGCGCTTTAATCCATCTCAACTTTCCCAGCCCTGTCAAAAGGACAACAACACATGAACACCAAAGAATTTCTGCAGCAGATCAAAGACGAGGACATTGCCTACGTCGATGTCCGTTTCACCGACACGCGCGGCAAGCTGCAGCACGTGACCGTGGATTGCGATCTGGTTGATGAAGACTTCATCGAAGAAGGTTTCATGTTTGATGGATCCTCAATCGCGGGGTGGAAATCCATCGAATCATCAGACATGAAGCTGATGCTTGATGTCGATAGCGCCTATGTTGACCCCTTTTACGCCGAAAAAACCATCTGTGTGCACTGCTCCATTGTCGAGCCCGACACTGGCGAAAGCTATGATCGTGACCCGCGCGGTACAGCCCAGAAAGCCGAAGCTTACCTCAAGTCTTCCGGCATCGGTGATGTGGCCTATATGGGTCCGGAAGCGGAATTTTTCCTGTTTGACGATGTGCGCTTCAGCAACACCATCAACAAAGTGTCCTATGAAGTTGATGCGACAGACGCGTCCTGGAACACCGACACTGAATACGAGATGGGTAACATGGGCCACCGCCCCGGCCTCAAAGGCGGTTACTTCCCCGTGAACCCGACCGACGAAGCGCAAGACCTGCGTGCCGAGATGCTTTCAACGATGAAGCGTCTGGGCATGAAAGTCGACAAACACCACCACGAGGTGGCGTCGTGTCAACACGAGTTGGGCCTGATCTTTGGTACGCTGACCAAACAGGCGGACGAACTGCAGAAATACAAGTATGTGATCCACAACGTGGCACATGCTTACGGCAAATCCGCAACCTTCATGCCAAAGCCGATCTACGGCGACAACGGTTCCGGCATGCACGTCAACATGTCCATCTGGAAAGACGGCAAGCCGTTGTTTGCAGGCGACAAATACGCCGATCTGTCGCAGGAAGCATTGTACTATATCGGCGGCATCCTGCACCACGCCAAGGCACTGAACGCGTTCACCAACCCCGCGACAAACTCTTACAAGCGTTTGATCCCCGGTTTCGAAGCGCCCGTGCTGCGCGCCTATTCCGCGCGCAACCGGTCCGGCTGCGTCCGGATCCCATGGACAGAAAGCCCCAAAGCCAAGCGCGTAGAGGCCCGCTTCCCCGATCCCGCAGCAAACCCCTACCTCTGTTTTGCCGCACTGCTGATGGCCGGCCTTGACGGCATCAAGAACAAGATCGATCCCGGCGAGGCGATGGACAAGAACCTCTATGACCTGCCCGCAGAAGAGCTGGCTGGCATCCCGACAGTTTGCGGATCGCTGCGCGAAGCACTTGAAGAACTGCAGGCAGACATGGACTTCCTGACTGCCGGTGACGTATTCACCCGCGACCAGATCGAAGGCTATATCGAGCTGAAGATGGAAGAAGTGCACAAGTACGAGCACACGCCACACCCTGTCGAATTCGGCATGTACTACAGCTGCTGATCAAAGGTACGTATCAGCGACATTTCGAAGGGCGCCTGTACGGGCGCCCTTTTTTTTCATGTCCGTGCACCTTTTTCTGCATCCTGCCGCAATATCTTAACCTTTGTGTGTCCAGCCTAAGCTCTTGACGATCTGAAGATTTTCCCGCGCGCCGCACGAAACTCAAGCTGCACAGCGACGCCAATGTTGACTGAGCCGCCATGCGGTTTCGCGGCTTAATGCTGCCATAAAATGCATCACCCATCCGAATAAGACCGCGCAAGCGCCACATTTTCACCTTACAGTTGCATCAAACAGGTTCAGTTAACGGCATCGACAGGGAGTGGGGCATGTCAAACGAGAACACCTTTGCGCAACGGGTAAACCGGATCAACAAGACCGCGCATCAGAAGCGTCCTGCCAAGTCCCGCTCGGCCCGCCGTCCCGCCGAGCGCCTGATCACCCCGCTAATGCTGATTTGCTGCCTTGCTGGTGGCATAACGGCAGCTTGGGAAACCATGGATCGCCCGACAGGCAGCCCCCTTGATCTTGCAGGCGACCTTACCAGCCGCGTCATGAGTTACTTCAGCACGATCTGATTTACGCATGATCCAGTGAGGCGCGCTTTCTCTTTGCATGTCATTGCCAGACGGTTAAGCTTACGGTCAAAGTTTATCAGTCAGAGGTTTTACATGCGACGTTTCACTTCAATTGCCTTTTCATTTTCTGCCGTCATGGCCTTTTCGGCCCCTTCATTCGCGGCCCCCTGCGGCAACAGCGCCGGCGGCTTTGCCGGCTGGAAGCAAGCCTTTGCAGGAGAAGCGCAAGCCGCAGGTGTGGGCCAACGCGGGCTTCAGGCACTGGCAAGTGCACAATATGCGAGCGGAACAATACAAGCGGACCGCAACCAGAAATCCTTCAAATATTCGCTGTCCAAATTCATGCAGGTGCGCGGGGCTGATGCCATCGTCAGCAAGGGCCGCAAACTCAAAGGGCGCAATGCAGGCTTTTACCAGTCGCTTGAACAGAGCTACGGTGTGCCTGCGGGTGTGCTGCTTGCGATCCACGGGATGGAAACAGGCTTTGGCGGGTTCATGGGCAATTCCTCGGTCGTCTCTGCAATCACAACACTGGCCTATGACTGCCGCCGCTCCGCCTTCTTTGTGCCGCACGCCATCGGGGCGCTGAAACTGGTGGATCGCGGATCAATCACCATCAACACAAAAGGCGCAAAGCATGGCGAGCTGGGCCACACCCAGTTCCTGCCGGGAAATGCGCTAGCTTACGGTGTGGATGCATCAGGGGACGGCCGGGTGGATCTCTACAATCAGGCGGACGCATTGGCCTCCACCGCGAATTTCCTGCGCAAGAAGGGATGGAAGCCCGGAGGCGGCTATCAGGAAGGTCAGACGAACTATCGGGTGATCAAGCAATGGAACGCCGCAACCGTGTACCAACAGGCAATTGCCATCATGGGCGCGCGGATCGACGGCTAGCGACTTTGGTGCGCCCCCTTGTTCGGGCGCACCACAATCTATCCTCCTGATCGAAAAACTCAAAAGCAACAGTTGAACGACGGGGTCGCGCAGGCTCTCTTGCGCTGCGACACCCCCTTGCCTATTTGAGAGCGCAAGGGTCAGGCCCCTGCCGTCCGCATTCCGGTGAAGCCCTGAGTTTGACAACACACCTTCAATCTCGCTGATTGACGGGCAACGCGGACACCCTTCACTTTTCGCGAGAGCAGGAGTGTTCAGATGACATACGATTCTACTTCCGGGGCGATCCCAACCCCCGATGTGCTCAAGGCACAGGCCAAAACGCTGCGCCGTGATCTGGCCGCGCGCGGTCACGCTGTCAGCCACGCCCAGGCACTGGAAACAATCGCCCACCAGTGGGGCGCACGTGACTGGAACACCGCCGTTGCGAAAGCGGCACAAACCCGGCAAGGCTGGGCGCCCGGCGACAGGATCAAAGGCCAGTATCTGGGCCATGATTTCACCGGCGTGATCAAAGCAGCACACCAGTCTTCATCCGGTTTCTGGTCGCTGACATTGCGCTTTGATACAGCCATTGATGTGGTGACATCCGACTTGTTCAGCTCTTTTCGCCGACAGGTGAACGCGACACTAAATGCGGACGGCCATTCGCCACAAAAAACCTCGGACGGCCAACCCCATATGGTGCTGAGGCGCAGATGACAAAGCCGTAGGCAGGCAGCAAGGGCCGTGTAATGGTTCTCAGCGACTATGGTTTGACCGGTGCTGCCTGCCTATGCGCGATTGAAAAGAAGCAGTGGATGAGGGGACGATGCCGATGCTTGACATCGCCATCGTAACCTCTGCCCCTTTCCAACCGATCACTGACGTCCGCTAGCGCGCTCTGCTCGGCGCACATCGCGTTTGACTGGGCTGCACATTCGCCATGTCTTTCTAGCGGCTGCCCCACATTTGCGGTCGTGTTGGCACTAAGGGGCCGATGATCGCAGAATCCGGTGCCCTAACGCGACCAAGACAGACAGAAAACGACACAGCACTTGGTCGCAACCGATCAACCTTCGGCTGCAAATACCGCACAGACTTGGTTCATTCAGCCCCAAGGCGGCACCATGAACCAGCATTACCGCGATACCCGCAAGATCGACCCCGCACAGGGCGCCATGCTCCCCGACGGCTCTCCCAATGACAACGATCGTGTGGAAATCGGCCCGACCCGGCTGGCTTTTGGTGAATGGGCATCTGCCGGCCTGGCGCTGCCAAACCTTGCAAACATGCGGACCTATCGCTGGGAGCGCCTGACCCGCCATATTGTTGAGCGGGGCTATGGCGGGTTGCTCATGTTTGATCCGCTCAACATCCGCTATGCAACCGACAGCACCAATATGCAGTTGTGGAACACCCACAACCCGTTCCGTGCAGTGTTGCTGTGTGCGGATGGCTATATGGTGATGTGGGACTACAAAAACTCTCCTTTCCTCAGCGAATTCAATCCCTTGGTACGCGAACAACGCTCTGGCGCCGACCTGTTCTACTTTGATCGCGGCGACAAAGTCGATGTGGCCGCTGATGTCTTTGCCAACGAAGTCCGCGGGTTGATCGCCGAACACGGCGGCGCCAATACGCGCCTCGCGGTTGACAAGATCATGCTGCACGGGTTGCGCGCTTTGGAAGCTCAGGGTTTCGAGATCATGGACGGTGAGGAAGTCACCGAAAAGAGCCGCGCGGTCAAAGGGGCTGACGAAATACTCGCCATGCGGTGTGCAAGCCACGCCTGCGAGGTCTCCGTTCGCGCGATGGAGGATTTTGCCCGCGCAAACGTGCCAAGGGGCGGTGTATCAGAGAGCGATATCTGGGCGGTCATGCACGCTGAAAACATCCGGCGCGGCGGTGAATGGATTGAAACCCGCCTGTTGACATCCGGCCCGCGCACCAATCCTTGGTTTCAGGAATGCGGACCGCGTATCACCCAAAACAACGAAATCATCGCCTTTGATACCGACCTTGTCGGCAGCTACGGTATCTGCGTGGATATTTCGCGCACATGGTGGATCGGGGATGAAAAACCGCGTCCCGACATGATCTATGCCATGCAGCACGGGGTAGAACACATCATGCAGAACATGCAGATGCTGAAACCCGGCGTGATGATACCCGAACTATCTGCGGGCACGCATGTGCTGGATGCCCAGTTTCAGAGCGGCAAATACGGCTGCCTTATGCACGGGGTGGGCCTGTGTGACGAGTGGCCGTTGGTAGCCTATCCGGATCAGGCCGTCGCGGGAGCATATGATTATCCGCTTGAGGCGGGCATGGTCCTGTGCGTGGAGGCTTTGGTCCAACCTGAGGGCGGCGATTTTTCGATCAAGCTGGAAGATCAGGTACTGGTGACCGACGACGGGTTCGAGAGGCTGACCGCTTACGAATTTGATCCAGCGTTGATGGGGTCTTAAGAGCGGGAGCCTGCCCTTCCTGAAGCGACAAGCCAATCGCTGCATCGGGGATTCTGACGTATCCAGTCAACCGACGGCAGATGAGGCCTTCCCTTCCGGAAAGGCCTCCGGGAATTTCATCCCGCCATCGCTGCGGCATTTTTTTTCAGGTAGTCTTTCATCGACCGGGGCTTTCGTCCGGTCAGTTTTTCCACGTCTTCCGTGGTAAAATCAGTGAACCCTTCGCGGGTGTTTGCCTCGAACCCGAGCAAGAATGGCACCATGAACTCCGGCACGCCTCCGGCTTTCATGCCCTCGGCCAATTGCTCATCGGTGAGGTTCACGACCGCCAGCGGCTTGCCTGCGGCATCTGCTGCCAGCGCGCCAATTTCGGCATTGGTCAATGCTTCGGGGCCGGTCAGGGTAAAGGTCTGGTCGGCCACATCATCCGACACCATCGCAGACGCCAGCGCATCCGCGCAATCGGCGTGCGAAACATGCGCGGTACGTCCCTCTCCGGCGGAGGTGAACCACTGGCCCATGCCAAATGCCTGCGGCAAGGACATCGTCAGGTTTTCCTGATACCAGCTGTTGCGCAGGATCGTGTAGGTCATGCCCGAGGCCTTCACCGCCTCTTCGGTTCCGGCGTGATCACCCACAAAGGTGATGCGGGATTCAGGCACCGGATTAGGCATCGACGTGTAGTAGATGTGCTTGACGCCAGCCGCCTTGGCCGCGTTTACCGCCGCTGTTTGCTGGGTAAGACGTTTACCCGGCACGTCCAGCGCATCGGTAGAGATGATTGCAAGCCGGTCCGCACCGGCGAAGGCCCGTTCAAGCTCTTCCGGCGCGTCGAAATCCGCCTTGCGCACCACAACGCCGTGCGATTTTAGATCGTCGAGCTTGGATGGGTCGCGCGTCGTCGCGATGATATTCTCGGGTGCGACGCCTTTTTCAAGCAGCAGTTCCACCGTGTGGCGACCCAGTTTTCCCGAAGCGCCTGTCACCAAAAGTGTGTCCGTCATGTCAGTGCCTTCTCGTTTGAAAGAGCGCAAAACGCGCTCTCTTTTCTATACTTACTCTCAAATATAGATTGCGCATGGCGCGTAAAGTAGGCACATTCAGGTAACCGATCTGGAAAACGAGGCCGAGATGGCAACCGATAGCGCAGTGATCGAACCACTGATCGACATTGCCCTTGCCCAAGAGCGCGGCTTTACAGTCGATAATTGCCCGGTGCGCGATGTGCTGGACAAACTATCGGGTAAATGGGCAACGCTTTTGCTGGCAGAGCTTCATAGCAGCCCAAAACGTTTTGGCGTTCTGCGCCGGGCCGTGCCGGACATTTCGCAACGCATGCTGACGCAAACCCTACGGATGCTGGAACGGGATGGCTTTGTCACCCGGACCGTCAAACCGACAAAACCCCCAAGCGTTGAATATGCGTTAAGCAACCTTGGCGCTTCCTTTATGCCAATGATCGCTGATATCGTGAAATGGGCAGACGAGAACCACGCAGAAATACGTCGTAAACGGCAGGAATTTGACGCTGCAGAGTGAGGATACTTTTCAGGATCGTGAACCTGCGGAAGCAGATGACTTACCGCAGCTTCGCTGGACCTGCGCCAATTATCACGTGTAGCGCACCGTCACTGCCCCAGCGCCTGCCCCAGATCTCCTTCCAGATCACCTGCATCCTCGATCCCTACCGATAGCCGCAGCAACCCCTCGGGAATTCCCGTATGCGGCTCGATGGTGTGGCGATGCTCAACCAGCGATTCCACACCACCCAGTGACGTCGCGCGCATGAATAACTGCAAGCGTCCTGCCACGCGTAAGGCTTCCGGCGCGCCGCCGTGCACCACAAAGGACAGCAACCCGCCATAGCCCCCCGTCATCTGGCGCTGCGCCACGTCATGCCCCGGATGGGACGGCAGACCGGGATACATCACCGTCTCTACCTTTGGATGATCCGCCAGAAACTGCGCCAGCTTCATCGCGTTGGCCGACATTCTTTCCATCCGCAGCGGCAGCGTGCGCATGCCGCGCGTCAGCAGCCATGCCTCCATCGGGCCCAGGACGGCGCCTGCGGTATTGCGGTCTTCCAGAATAGTTTGCCACATCGCGCTGTCAGGAGCGCGGGTGGCCAGTGTTCCGGCCAATACATCGGAGTGGCCATTGATTCCCTTCGTCGCCGAATGCATCACGATATCCGCGCCATGCGCCAAGGGTCGGCTCAGCACCGGAGAGGCAGCTGTGCTGTCGACGACCAGCACCGCCCCCACGTCGTGGGCAGCCTTGGCAGTGCCCTCAATATCAACGATCCGCAGCCAGGGGTTGGAGGGTGTTTCAACCCACGCCAGAACGGGACGGTGAACAGCACAAGCCTCTGAAAACGAGATCAGATCCGAGGATTCCACCTCGATCAATGTCACATCACGCCGCGTGCAAAACCTGCGTATCCAATCGGTTGTCCCCCAGTATATCTGGCTTTGTACCAGTACTGTCGCGCCATTCGGAACCGTACGGAAGACAGCGGCCACCGCAGCCATGCCGGACGGGAACAGCAAAGTATCCGCAGCCCCTTCAAGGGCGGTCAGCACCCGTTCTGCGATACGCACGTTTTCGTTGTGACTGCGCAGATATACGTTGCCTTCGACCAGTGGGGCGTAATCCGGATCCCGCATGAATGTTGTGGCCATATGCACGCCGGGCACCACACCACCGCTGGCGGTATCGCATGCGCCAGCTGCATGGGCGGCAACGGTGGCGGGCTGCAATGCGGGCTTGGGGGATCTGGTCACAGGGTACCTCTTGGAACAGGGTTGGTCCCGCTTTGCTACACGCAGGCACAATCCGTGTCACGCCCCCGTGAAAGCGTGTTTGCAACCCTTGCGCATGCACGTCAGTGGCCCCACCCTAGGACAACCAGAGGAGCGCGCCATGAGTACCAAACGGATCACCTTTCCCGGCCATGACGGCGGTGCACTGGCCGCCCGCCTTGATATGCCGGAAGGTCCGCACCTTGCCACCGCGCTGTTTGCCCATTGTTTTACCTGCGGCAAGGATATCCCCGCCGCGCGGCGCATAGCAGCACGGCTCGCGGGCATGGGAATCGCTGTTCTGCGGTTTGACTTCACCGGTGTGGGTCATTCGGAGGGGGAATTTGCCAACACGTCCTTCACCTCCAACGTCGATGATCTGGTTGCCGCCGCCGCTTATCTGGACGGTCAAGGCATGCGGCCGTCGCTTTTGATCGGCCATTCACTGGGCGGTGCTGCGGTGCTCAAGGCCGCCTCCCGGATAGACCAGATCACGGCTGTTGTTACGCTCGGCGCGCCATTTGATCCAGAACACGTGACCCATAATTTCGCGGATGCCTTGCCTGACATTCTGGCCAACGGGGTCGGCGAAGTCTCTCTCGGGGGGCGAAAGATACGCATTGGCAAGGATTTTATCGAAGATATTGCCGCGAGTGAGCTGGCCCCTGTGATTGCAGGCCTCAAAGCTGCATTGTTGGTCATGCATTCCCCGACAGACGAGATTGTCAGCATCGACAACGCCAGCAGGATTTTTCTGGCCGCGAGGCATCCCAAAAGCTTTGTAACGCTGGATGATGCCGATCACCTGATCACACGGGCGGTTGATGCAGAATACGCAGCGGATGTGATCGCCACATGGGCAACGCGCTATCTGCCGCTCAATCCTCCTGCGCCACCTCCCGGAGCGCCGGAAGGCATTGTGCGTGTGTCCGAAGCGGACAGCGGCGGCTTTCTTCAGGACGTCAATGCAGGCCCGCGCCACCATATGTTGGCCGACGAACCCGAAAGCTATGGCGGCACCAATCGCGGGATGTCCCCTTACGGGTTTCTGTCTGCCGGACTGGGAGCCTGTACTTCGATGACAATCCGCATGTACGCACGGCGCAAGGGCTGGCCGCTGAGCCACGTGAGTGTCGATATCTGCCATGACAAGGTACATGCGCAGGACGCTGAAACCCGCAGCGGGCAGAAGATCGACAAATGGCGCAGGCGCATCCGGCTGGAAGGCGATCTGGACGCGGATCAACGGCAAAAGCTTTTGGAGATTGCGGACAAATGCCCGGTGCACCGCACCTTGGAGCGGTCATCGGAAGTTGTGACAGAGTTGATAGACTAGCGACTAGATTATGTCCGGATTTATGCGCCGCTTCGCATTTCCGCGCGCTGCGAAGGGAATAAGATACCGCATGAAACGGTCCTCACTTGTCCTCACCCCGCCTTCGGTCTATTGCGCCACTGACCCCTGAAACAGTCACAATAAGGTCTTTGCCGATGATCCCCCGCTATTCCCGTCCTGACATGGTTGCGATCTGGTCGCCGGCGACGAAATTCCGCATCTGGTTCGAAATCGAAGCCTACGCCTGTGATGCGATGGCCGATCTCGGTGTTATCCCGCGCGAAAACGCCGATGCGGTTTGGAAAGCGAAAGACATCGAATTCGACGTGGATCGGATCGATGAGATCGAGGCGGTGACAAAACACGACGTGATCGCGTTTCTCACCCATCTTGCCGAGCACGTGGGCAGCGATGAGGCGCGCTTTGTGCATCAGGGCATGACGTCTTCCGATGTGCTGGACACCTGTTTCAACGTTCAACTGACCCGCGCCGCGGATATCCTGATCGCGGATCTTGAGAAGTTGTTGGCCGCCCTCAAACGCCGCGCGATGGAGCATAAGCACACTCTGCGCGTTGGTCGCAGTCACGGTATCCACGCGGAACCCACGACAATGGGCCTGACATTCGCGCGCTTTTATGCGGAAATGGACCGCAACCTGCGCCGCATGAAAACCGCCCGCGAAGAGATTGCAACCGGCGCTATTTCCGGTGCGGTCGGGACATTTGCCAACATTGATCCGGCGGTCGAAGAGCACGTCTGCGAAAAGCTGGGACTGTCTCCTGAACCGATCAGCACGCAAGTCATTCCGCGCGACCGTCACGCCGCGTTTTTTGCCACGCTTGGTGTGATTGCCAGTTCAATCGAAAACGTCGCCACCGAAGTGCGCCACATGCAGCGTACCGAAGTCCTTGAGGGGGCGGAGTTTTTCTCCGCTGGCCAAAAGGGGTCATCGGCAATGCCGCACAAGAAAAACCCGGTCCTGACTGAAAACCTCACCGGTCTGGCGCGCACTGTGCGTATGGCCGTGATCCCTGCAATGGAAAACGTTGCCCTATGGCACGAACGTGACATTTCCCATTCTTCGGTTGAGCGCGCGATTGGTCCTGACACGACAATCACGCTGGATTTCGCACTGCACCGTTTGACAGGCGTCATCGACAAAATGCTGATATATCCTGACAATATGCTCGCAAACATGAATAAATTCAGCGGGTTGGTGATGTCCCAGCGGGTCCTTCTCGCGTTGACCCAAGCCGGAGTGAGCCGCGAGGACAGCTATAAACTGGTGCAGCGGAATGCCATGAAAGTCTGGGAAGAAGGCAAGGACTTCAAAACCGAGCTGCTGGCAGACAAGGAAGTACTTGCCGCACTGAGTGCAGAGCAGATCGAGGAAAAGTTCGATCTGGGCTATCACACAAAACACGTGGACACGATATTTTCCCGCGTCTTTGCCGAATAGATATGGAAACGCGCCATCAGCGGAACGCCTGCTTTTTCCGCTGATGGCCCGTCATTTGGCCCGTAAAAGAGCGGGAGATCGCCCATTAGGGCGCTTGTTTCGTTGCAATCAGGCATTGAAATTGCTTTTTGCACGGGTCTCGTTATCATTATCCTATTCAGAAAAGGAGTAAGATGATGAAACTGAAAATTGCTCTGGTAACTGCTTTGCTGATGACCCCTTCGCTGACCCTCGCGATGGGCTGTTCTGACAGTTCCGAAAAGCAGGCGATGTCCTGTGGTGAAGGCACCACTTATGACAGCGCCACCCAAACCTGCCTGCCTGTCACCACCTGAAGGAGGGCATATGTACACCGAGAAGGGTCGCCACGCTTGGCTGGCGCCTGCTTCGTGCGGAGTGGACTTTGTTCTCTTAAGAAAAACAATTTAGAAATTTTCACTATATTTTGATTTGAAACTTATCACCAAATTGTACCGTATTTTCCCAAGCAAAAGCCAAATATGCTACATCAGGAGACTTCCATGAAATATCTCGCCCTAGCGGCCGTCCTTGTTCTGCCTTTTAGTGCGGCATTTGCCGCTGGTGGCGGAAACGACAGCACGCCGACCGAACCAAAGTGCGAAAAGGGCTTTGTCTACGACAAAAAGTCCAAGACTTGCGTGCAGGCCGAAAGCAGCCTTGATACAGACACGCTCTATCAGACTGTCCGCCAATTGGCCTACGCCGGTCGATATATCGACGCGCAGGAAATTCTTGCTGTTATGCCGCAGAACGACGACCGCACGTTGACCTATCTGGGCTTTACCAACCGCAAGCTCGGGCGGTCTGACGTGGCGATGGCCTATTACAAGCAGGCACTTTCCGTAAATCCCGCCAATATTCTGGCGCGCTCATATATGGGTCAGGGTCTGGTGGAAGAAGGAAAAGTGGCCGAGGCCATTACCCAGTTGCGCGCCATCCGCGCGCACGGCGGTACGGGTAGCTGGGCGGAGGCATCCCTGCGCACTGCAATCGCGACAGGGCAAACCTTTAGCTACTAAGTCTTTTTTCATCTTTGCATGGCAGGTTTCCGGGATACTCACCGGAGGCCTGCAATAATGACGAACATGGTGCCAATTGGCCAAATCACGCCTGCGCGCATACCTGCGGCGCGCGGTGCCATTGTGCCTCTCAGCCGCAAGGCAAAGGCCGCGATTGTTGTCCGCCTGTTACTGAACGAAGGGGCGGATATCCCGCTAGAAGATCTTCCCGAAGACCTGCAGGCCCGCCTGACCCAGCAAATGGGATCAATGCGACTTGTGGATCGCGACACGCTTGCCGCCGTCATCGAAGAATTCGCAGACGAAGTGGGCCGCATCGGCCTTTCCTTTCCCGGCGGCATGGCCGGTGCACTCACTGCTCTTGATGGTAAAATCAGCCGCCAGACCGCGCAACGGGTGCGCAAGGAAGCGGGGGTGCGCCAGTCTGGAGATCCGTGGAAACGTCTGTCCCAGATGGGGGCCGCGCGTTTGCTTCCCGTGCTGAAGGAAGAAAGTATTGAGGTTGCGGCGGTAATGTTGTCGAAATTACCTGTCGCCTTGGCTGCCGAGCTATTGGGGATGCTGCCGGGACCGCAAGCGCGACGTATCACCTATGCCGTCTCGCGCACCGGCGGGGTTACGCCTGATGCGGTGGACCGGATCGGATTATCGCTGGCGACCCAGCTTGGCGACGTGCCAGCCTCGGCGTTTGATGTGGGACCGGTCGAACGGGTTGGCGCGATCCTCAATTCTTCTACAACCCTGACGCGCGATGATGTGCTGACGGGCCTGGATGAAACCGATCAGGGC
>JBARUV010000029.1:0-2530 GCA_049645905.1 Sulfitobacter sp. | reverse complement strand
GAGATGGTGCCGAGGATGTCAGCGGCAGGACCAAGTTGGCTGGAGCGCATCTCGGTGAAGATATCGCCAAAGGTCTGCGCAAAAGCCTGCGTTGCCCAGAAGGCTCCGAAGGTGAATGCTAGAGCGGACCGCGTGAGAACAGATCGCCATGATTTGCGACGTAGGGTTGGTTTGTCAGATTTGGATCGTTTCGTACGCATAGCTAGGTTCCTTATTTCAGCCGAAGAATAGGTTTTCGAAGAGGCCAACGGTGCGGGGCAAATCCACTGCCATGATCCCGGCAATCATGTGGATGAAGCCTTTGCCCATCAGGCCTTGGGCGGGCATGTCCGCCGATTTGACGCAGAGAAAAAGTCCGCGTACGACTGCCAGCAATCCGATGAACTGCGCGACCCGCACGAGCGCGATCAAGATGGCTTCGCCAGGCGCGCCTGATACGGGCGACAGCATCTCTGGCGCATAGGCCATGATCTCGCTGGCGGCACTGGCCGTGGTGTTGCTCGCTCCGTAAAGAGACGCGATCCAGGCAGAGAGTGTCAGGTCGAGGGAGATGATCAGCAACCCGAACACGATGTACGTCAGGGCCTGATAGTAACCGTGGCGTCTGTGATGGGCGTGAGAACGTTCTTCTGCCGTTACCAGCATCATCCGGCTTCCGATTATGACGAGGATAATGCCCAGCACAAAACAGAGCGCTGCCACGAACGCCTGCGCAGGTGGCAGGATGTCTGTCACCCGCGTGAAAAAGGCGGTCAGCTCGTCCATGGGAGATAGCCTTCATCATTCACTCGCCCCACCCTCAGTGTTGGGTCGGGCCTCGGTTTCGCCATCGGGGATAAGAACCACTTGTTTCGGGGTATCGTCCTGCGGTGCCGAGACGGGCGTGACCTGAACGGGGCGTCCGGCGACATCTTCTGAAGCAGCAGTGTCTTCGGCAGATGGGAACGACGCCCCAATCAAACCGGTGGTGGCATAGAGGTGTCGGATGGCATTGGCGTGCGTACCATTGACCTTGCGCTGTTCCTGAAGCCGGGCGACGAGTTTTGGGAGAAGACCCCCCTGCCCCATCAGCAGAGCCATTTCGGAGCGTAACTCCAAACTCTGTTCGGTCAGCAACGCGACCTCGGATCGCAACTGGTCCAGCTCGCGCGTTTGTGGGTCAATAGCAGAGATCACCGCTATTGGCGCTGTCTCTGTCTCAAGGTCCGCAGCATCAAGCGCGAGAACTCCACCAACCGCGATCAGACCGAGGATGGAGACAGTCAGCAAGATCTTGCACAGGCCATTGATAAAATCAGTGAGTGGGCGTCTGCGAGGCTGCATGAAGACTGCGTCGCCAGCCTGACGGCTTCGAGCAAAATCGTGACGATCAGCGAAATTATCTGAACGTGATGGCACTACAACGTTCGAAGCCCTGTCTGATTGAAACATTTCCCTTTCCTTCCTGCATGTGCGTCCAGGCATCGAAGTGATCTGCGCTGCACCACCCGGAACCAGGCGATGTGGCTTTCGTCAACTCGGCTCTAGCCAGTTCCGATCTATCGTTATATATAACGATATAAGATGCACAGTAAAGACCTTTGCAAAACGCAGCCGAGAGAAAAGGATTCTTCAGATGGGCTTAGTCAAAAAAGTAGGTTCCCCACTTCGAGTTACAGCACCCACCTTCGCCGTTCTCATCTTCGTAGGATCGGGATCGGTAAGCCTCGCGCAGGACTACAGCTGGAAAGAGGGGTTCACCGGATGCACAGGGACATCCCCGTTCATCGAGACCTTGATCTCAAAAACAGACCCCGAAGTGCGGCCACTGATGAAAATCGGCGAGATGCAGGCATGGGCGGTCAAAGACGAGGACGGAAGACCTGCGACAGCGCTGACAACGCCAGATGGTCTGACCATTGTTGGTCGCATCATCGGTCCGCAAGGTGAGGACATCACGGCGGCGCTGCTGGCGACCGTGCCCGACCCGAGCGCTTCGCTTGTGCCACCAGCCAATGCGATAACATCGACGCCAACATCAAAGGATGTGCCAATCGTCAGGACCTCGCCAGCGCTGGATCAATTGCAGCTGGGTGCTGCGACCCAAGTCATACCGTCTCTTAATGTTCCAACGCCAGATCGCGGATTTGACTCAGCACCTATCACGGCAATTGAGCAACCCTCGGCCGATGTTCAGGCCGGGATCAACACCATCTTCAGACAAGCAGGTGATGACCGTATCTGGTTTTCTGCTGGAACGCCGAACCCCAGCGCGCCGGTCGTCTACATGCTTGCCGATCCGGAATGTCCGCATTGCCAGTGGACGATTGATCAAATGCATAATGAGATTGCGAGCGGCGCGATCGATTTGCGGATCATTCCCGCGCCCATCACAGGCGTTCAAGGATTCAACACCTCCCTGTCGATCCTGCATGCCGAAGACATCCCGCAGACCTTCATGGCACATATGACGTCGAAAACACGCGGGACGGCTGCAGTAGCCCAGATGGATACGGCTCAGGCCGATAAGGCGGTCATCCAAGGCCTTGTC
>JBARUV010000028.1:0-9887 GCA_049645905.1 Sulfitobacter sp. | reverse complement strand
TCCCAGAACGCCTGACCGTGGCTCGCATCAACCGCGATTTCATAGCTGAGTTCACCGGAGAACGAGATACGGTAGACGCGGCACTTGAACCCGCCCAGTTCGCCATCGGCCCAATCCATGAACCCATGCGCCTCTTTGGACACATCCATCCCGCCAAGTTTTTCAAGGCATTTGCGTGCGTTGGGTCCGACGAAAGCGATCTGCGCGTATTGCTCTGTGACCTTGGCGACGTAGACTTTCCAGTCCCACCATTCAGTTTGCAACCATTCTTCCATGTGGCCATGAATGCTTTCTGCGCCGCCTGTCGTCGTGTGACAGAGCCAGGTATCGTCACCGATGCACGCCACAACACCGTCATCAATCAGGAAACCGTTTTCGGAGCACATCAACCCGTAGCGGCATTTACCCACTTTCAGATTGGACATCATATTGGTGTACATCATGTCGAGGAAACGACCCGCGTCAGGCCCTTTGACGATGATTTTGCCAAGGGTCGAGGCATCCAGCAAACCCATTTTGTTCCGTGTGTTGGTGACCTCGCGCATGACCGCGTCATGGGTGCTCTCGGCGCCTTGCTTGTAGGCATAAGGCCGACGCCATTGACCGACCGGCTCCCACTCTGCGCCGTTGCTGGCGTGCCAGTCGTGCATCGGGGTGCGGCGGATCGGCTGAAACACCGCGCCGCGCGCTTCACCCGCGATGGAGGCCATAGAGATCGGGTGATAAGGTGGGCGGAAGGTTGTGGTGCCCACGGCGGGAATATCCACATCCAGCGCACCCGCGAGCGTCGCCAGCCCGTTGATGTTGCTGAGCTTTCCCTGATCCGTTGCCATGCCGAGCGTGGTGTACCGCTTGGCGTGCTCGACACTGACAAAACCCTCCTGCGCCGCCAGCCGTACGTCGGAAACCTTGACGTCGTTCTGGTAGTCCAACCACGCCTTTTCGCGCAGTTTCACACCCGCCCCCTGGGGCATCATCCAGACCGGCGCCATAGGCGCATCTTCGCGCCGTTCGGCAGTTGGCGCCGTCAGGTCTTTGGGTAGTTTAAAGTCCAGAGAGGTCATGACACCGTCTGCAGCAGCATGGGCATCATGCAACACATCATCCAATGCGAACACGCCGGCAGCCGCGCCCGCAGGGGTGACAAAACCCAATCCATCCGCACCTTTAGGCGGGTTATCCACATCCGGTGAAAAACACGCGTGGGTGGTATCCCAGCGCAGCTTGCCACCGCAATGCGACCAAAGATGCACCACCGGCGACCAGCCGCCCGACATAGCGACCGCGTCGCAGGTGATTTCTTCCAGCACCGCGCCTTCGCCTGCCTGCGCGCAGATCGCGACACCGGTGACTCGCTTGCCCCCTTTGACAGAGGAAATCCCATGGCCCATCAGAACACGGATACCCAAGGCCTTGGCTTGTTCCATCAGTGCGGAATCCTGTGGCAAGACACGCGCGTCCACGATCACAGGCACGTCCAGACCCTGATGTTTTAGGGCAATTGCCGTTAGGTAAGCGTTATCATTGTTGGTCACCACCACCGTGCGGTCACCGACAGAGACGCCGTAGTTCACCAGATAATCGCGTAGAGACCCTGCGAGCATCACACCGGGAATATCATTTCCTGCAAAGCTGAGCGGGCGTTCGATAGCACCTGTCGCGGTGATGACATGTGTCGCGCGGATGCGCCACAAACGGTGGCGCGGTCCAGCAATTTCGGGGGCATGATCGCGCAGGCGCTCATAACCCAGGGCATAGCCGTGGTCATAAATGCCCGCCCCCATCGTGTTGAGGCGCAGGGTGACATTATCCATTGATTTCAGGTCGGAGACGATTTGATCCACGAACTTATCCACAGGGGCATTGTTCACCGTGCCGCCGTCCACCGGCGCCCGCCCGCCCCACTGATCGCTTTGTTCGAGCAAGATCACCCGCGCGCCGCTTTTGCCTGCAGTTCTCGCGGCCTCAAGGCCCGCGACACCACCGCCCACGATCAACACATCGCAGAAGGCGTAGAAATGTTCGTAGGTATCCTCGTCGCGCTGTCTAGGCGCTTTTCCAAGGCCCGCTGAATGGCGGATAAAGGGTTCATAGACATGTTTCCACGCCGCGCGCGGATACATGAACATCTTGTAATAGAAACCAGCAGGCAGAAAACGGCTGAGGTATTTGTTGATTGCGCCGACGTCGAATTCAAGGCTGGGCCAGTGGTTTTGGCTGGCCGAGGTCAACCCGTCAAACAGCGGCGTGGTTGTGGCCCGTGCGTTGGGCTCAAATGCGGCACCCGTGCCAAGGTTCATCAACGCGTTCGGTTCTTCGGGCCCAGCCGCCACGATCCCGCGCGGGCGGTGGTATTTGAACGAGCGACCCACCAGCATCTGATCATTGGCCAGCAGCGCCGAGGCCAGCGTATCGCCCTCGTATCCGCGCAATTGTTTGCCGTTAAAGCTAAAGCTGACAGGTTTGGATTTGTTCAGCAGGCGGCCACCTGTGGCAAGACGAGTGCTCATGAACGCGCACCTTTGTAGGAGGTAAGAGGGTGGATGGTCGTTAGTAATTGAAAGAAGGAGGGCATCATTCTGCCTGCTCCTTTTGTGACCACCCGGGGCGGCGCGCTTCGATTTCGCCGAGGATTTCGGCAGGGGGCGCAAGGGTTTGCGCGCTGTAGCTGCCAAAGATTTCCAGCGTCATGGTATCGCGGGCGACGTGAAACCACTTGCCGCAGCCGTTCTGGTGGCGCCAGCGTTCGAAATGCACGCCTTTGGGGTTGCTGCGCATGAACAGGTAGGACTCAAAATCATCGTCCGAAGAACCGGGACCAAACCGTTTCAGGTGCGCTTCGCCGTGGGCGTGGAATTCAGTTTCCTCGGCAGTGATCCCACAGTTGGGGCAGTGGATGCTCAGCATGGGTGCACTCCGGTATTGGATAGGCGTGAATGACGGCCCCTGTTCAACTCAGGCACCGGCTCTTTGGTGAATTTGGTTTGATGATCCACCTGCGCGGGGTTCAGATGCGCCATGCGCACAAAAAGAGTCTGGGAATTAGGGTCCGAAAGAGCTTGACCGCAGAACTTGATCTTCAGTGCAGTCCACATTCCGGAACAGCGCAAACCAGTGCGCAGGGGATTGCACTGCAACCCCCTTGATCTGGTCCATCGCGGAGCAGGTTTTATACGTTGAGATTGGGTCGCTCCGAGTCCCCAGCCCAAACGGAACGTCTGCGAAGGTCTTGCGTTAGTTACTCGCGGCAGTGCCGGTTTCTTCACCGTTCTGCGGGCTCGACCCGTTGCCGAGCATCGCAATACCCCCGATGAAAAGTGCCAGAACGATGGCCGCGATAAGGATCCCGCGCTGCGTGCCTTTGCCGCTGTGGATAGTGTTTCCTGACATGATCCGCCCTCCATGTTGGACAGGTTCATGATGCCGGAGGTTTCATTCTCTGCAAGTTTTTTGTGCAAGGCGCACGGTTGTGAGCCAAGAAAGGCCGATCGCGGCGCATACAAATGGCCAGCACCCGAAAGGGCGCTGGCCGAATACGAACTTGCGTCGCTCAGGCGCGCATCATTCTGTTGGTGTGGTCGCCTGTTCGGCAGCCCCTTCCACCGCTTCCCCTGCGTCCTGAACAGCGTCGCCAGCACCCTCAACGGTGACGTTGACTTCATCGGGTGCGCCGCCGGTATCGCTGTCTGCGAACATGAAATACGCCAGACCGGCCACAACGATAACAACAGCACCGAGCACGAAGCCCATGCCTGCGCCACCGGGTGTCGTGGTGGTTGTGGTTGTTGTGTGGTCTGAACGGGTGTTTTCAGCGTCTGCCATGTTATCTCTCCAACTGTGTAAGTGTCTGGAAAGAAAACACGCGAAGCGCTAAAATGGTTCCCGGTGGCCGCCGGCGATACTCTGCACGGACCCCAAACCGACGACATCAATGCGCCACCCCCGCAGCGACGGATTCATCAATAAACCGGCCTTCCTGAAAGCGGTTCAACCCGAAGGCATCCGTCAGCGGGGAGCGTCCCTTGGCCATCAGTTCCGCCATTGCCCAACCGGAGCCGGGGATCGCCTTGAACCCGCCAGTGCCCCAACCGCAATTGACAAAGACATTCTCGACCGGCGTTTTGGACAGGATCGGTGAACGATCCCCTGTTACATCGACGATCCCGCCCCACTGGCGCAGCATCTTGAGGCGCGAAACCATCGGGAAAGTTTCCACAAGGGCGCGCACGGTTTCCTCGATGTGGTGAAACGAACCGCGCTGGGTGTAGTTGTTATAGCCGTCGGTGCCGCCGCCAATGACCATCTCGCCTTTGTCGGACTGCGACATATAGCCATGTACCGTGTTGGCCATGACGACCACATCCATGCAGGGCTTGATCGGCTCCGACACGAGCGCCTGCAACGCCACCGATTCAATCGGCAACCTGAACCCCGCCATATCGGCCAGATGCCCGGAATGGCCCGCGACCACCATGCCGAGCTTGTCACACTCTATATTGCCGCGCGTGGTCGATACGCCGGTCACCTTGCCACCCGTCTGACGGATGCCGGTGACTTCGCAACGCTGGATTACGTCCATCCCCATGTCCGAACAGGCCCGCGCATACCCCCACGCCACCGCATCGTGACGCGCTGTGCCGCCGCGTGCCTGCCAGAGCCCCCCCAGGACCGGATAGCGCGGCCCGTCGATATTGATGATCGGCACCAGCGATTTGACGCGGTCCGGTCCGATGTATTCGGTTGGCACGCCTTGCAGGGCATTTGCGTGTGCGGTGCGTTTGTAGCCGCGCACCTCGTGTTCTGTCTGGGCCAGCATGATTACGCCGCGCGGCGAGAACATGACGTTATAGTTCAGATCCTGCGACATGGTTTCATACAGGGAACGGGATTTTTCATAGATCGCCGCCGAGGGGTCCTGCAGATAGTTGGAGCGGATGATCGTGGTGTTGCGCCCCGTGTTGCCACCGCCAAGCCAGCCTTTTTCAAGGATCGCCACATTGGTGATGCCGAAATTCTTGCCGAGATAATAGGCCGTGGCAAGACCATGCCCCCCTGCCCCGATGATGATCACATCATAGCGGGGTTTGGGCTGCGCATCGCGCCACGCGCGATTCCAGCCGGTGTGGTGGCGCATCGCCTCGCGGGCGACGGCAAATACGGAATACTTCTTCATCAGATCATCCCCGGCACAGATTCGCCGCGGTGATGCGGCCTATGGTCTTTCTGGAGAGATGGGCAGAAAAAAAGATACTCTCCACGGCGTTCCTTATCAATTTTGCGACATCCCCTGCAATGACAAGGCGCTGCAGCAGACCAGCGGCGATTTGCACCCTTTTGTCCGTGCGATGCAAGGGTTAGGTAAGCGTTATGTTGTTCTGGATCATTACACTCGCCCTTGCGGCCCTTGTCACACTTGTTCTGGCGCGCGCGCTGTCGCGTGGCAGCACTCGCGGTGTTCAGGCCGCCTCGGCGTTTGATTTGCAGGTCTACCGCGACCAACTGGCCGAAGTGGAGCGTGATGTCGCACGCGGTGTGGTCCCGTCAGAGGATGCAGCGCGCGTGCGCACCGAAATTTCGCGGCGCATTCTGGTCGCTGACAGCGCGACCCAAACAACTGTTCTGACCGCAGGGGCGCCGCGCCGTCCTTTGCTGATCGTCATGGGTGTGCTGCTGGTAGCGGGATCACTTGGGCTTTATGCCGCAGTAGGGCAGCCCGGATACGGCGATCTGGCCCTTGCCGACCGCATCGCCTTTGCCAAGGAAGTGCGCGAAACCCGCCCCGGCCAGCAGGCCGCCATGGACAGCCTGCCCGAAGGCGTGATCAGCCCGGAAGTCGCGCCGCAATATGCAGCATTGATCGAACAATTGCGCGAGACAGTCAAAAGCCGGCCCGACGACCTGCAAGGTCATCGTTTGCTGGCTGAAAACGAGGCAAATGTCGGTAATTTCGCTGCCGCCGTTCAGGCCCAGCGCGAGGTGCTGCGTATTCTGGGCGCGGACGCGACAACACAAGACATCGGCGATTTCGGCGAACTGATGGTGCTGGCAGCGGGCGGGTATGTGTCGCCCGAGGCAGAGGTGCCGTTTCGGGAAGTGCTGGCGCGCGATCAGGACGATGGACGCGCGCGTTATTACATCGGTTTGATGCTGATCCAGACCGGGCGGCCCGACCAGACATTTCGTTTATGGGATGGCCTTCTGCGGCGCGGCCCTGCGGATGCAGCGTGGATCGCCCCGATCCAAAGCCAGATTATGGCGGTCGCTGATCTGGCCGGCGTTGAGTACTCGATGCCCCAAATCGGTGGCAGCGCGCAGCCCGGCCCCTCTGCCGAAGATGTTGCGGCGGCGGCAGAAATGACTGCACAGGATCGCATGGAAATGATCGGCGGAATGGTCGCGGGCCTCTCTGACCGGCTGGCAACCCAGGGCGGGCCACCGCAGGACTGGGCGCGTCTGATCTCATCTCTTGGCGTACTGGGGCAAACGGAACAGGCTCGGGCGATCTTTGACAATGCGATGCAGGTGTTCGCAGAGGACGCAGGCGCACTCGATATGATCCGCGCCGCAGGCTCACAGGCCGGAGTCGCGGAATGATCTTTGAGGACATGCAGGAATTTGCCGCCGCAATGCCGCCTATGCGTGCCCTGATCGGCCTTGATCTGGGCGAAAAAACCATTGGTGTCGCGATCAGCGACAACTTTCAAAGCGTCGCTTCCCCGCTTGAGACCGTACGGCGTAAGAAATTCGGTCTGGATGCAGCGCAATTGATGGACATCATCAAGGCACGCCAGATTGGCGGTCTTATACTGGGCCTCCCGTTCAATATGAACGGGACAGAAGGGCCACGCTGTCAGTCCACCCGCGCTTTTGCACGCAATTTTGACAGGCTCGCGGATCTGCCGATCGGATTCTGGGATGAACGCCTCTCGACGGTTGCTGCAGAACGTGCGCTGCTTGAGGCGGATACCTCACGCAAGCGGCGCGCTGAAGTGATAGATCACGTTGCGGCTGGCTATATTCTGCAGGGCGCGTTGGATCGTATGAGCAAGCTGAGGAAGACGTATGTCTGATGATGTCTGGAAACGCGCAGAGGTCGAAAGCCCCTGTATCAAAATCTGCGTCGTGCATCCTGAATCGCGGCTATGCACTGGTTGTTTGCGTTCCATCGACGAGATCGGGCGCTGGTCGCAGATGTCAGGGCAGGAAAGGCGTGCTGTGATGGACGAACTACCCTCTCGTGCGGGGGCGTTTTCCAAGCGACGCGGCGGTCGGGCTGCCCGATTGGCCCGCAAGATTTAGCCGTACGCAATCCGGTTCAGCAAGACCAGTCCGCGTTCGGATGTATCCGCTCCATCGCTCCCTGTCGGAGCGTGATTTGCGTTGGCCACGCGTGGCTGAAAGGGAGATACGTTCGGGATCGAGATACCGGGTGCCGTGATATTCATATTCATGCCTCAAAGGATTTGCGTCTATGAGGTCAGTATCGTTTCGCAGATGGCGACAATGGGGCAGTGCGAGGGTCATTATTGGCCAACTTCTACCATTCAGGGAAAATCAGACTGAAAAAGCCTGTGCGCTCTTCCCAAGGTTGTAAATGCCGCACTCCCCCACCCGGGACGACTCGCCGAAGCTCGCGTGGATATGGCCGCATAAATGTAGACGCGGTTGTTTCGCCTGGATCGTTTTCAGAACGGCCTGCGAGCCGTCCTGCGCGCCGTTCTCCCGGCGGTCGCAATGGCCTTTGGGCGGGCTGTGGGTGATTAGCACAGCACCATCCGGGCAATCCGCAAGTTTAGCAGTAGCCTGCGCTTCGGTGAGGCCGAGGTTCCACAGCGCATCGCCGCTTCGCGGTATTTCGCCGCCCAATCCAAAGAACGTCGTGCCGCGCAGGGTGACCCCCTCTCCATGCAGCAGATGGCCGGAAGCCCAGTCTTGGCAGAATGCCCGCATTTGCGTGAGGTTGTCGTGGTTGCCCGGCACTATCACAACCGGACGGGGCTGCGCGCGCAAAAGGGTCAGGATCGGCAAGGCCCCATGCCCTTCGATCGCGAGATCACCTGCGACAACCAATGCATCTACGTCGCCTGCCAGCGCCAGAATACGACGTGTGACATCTTGATCGCAATGCAGGTCGGAGCATGCCAGAATCCGCATCATTCATCTCCGACGCGAAAGAAATCGGCGGCAAACACAGGAAGCAACACGGGGAGGATCCTTTTGAGTGAGAGTAACTATTCGCTAAGGCGTCTGAGGGTCCGGCGCAAGCCATTCGGCGGCGCTGAATTCCGGTCGGAAAAACGCATTCATACGGCCACGTGGAGTATTGTCACCAATGCTGGCATCCCAGACATCGGTGCCATGCAGGGCAAAGCGGTGGATCAAGGCTGCCTCTCCGACACGAATGTGCAAGGGGACCGCCTCGCAGGTTTCAAAAACGACGCGGCGCGCGGCATGGTAGTCCTCGGTCACGTCAACCTTGGATGGCTCCCGGCTTCCTATCGCCTTACCCAACGCGGCCTGCATGATCTTGTGAGAACCGCGCCAGACCACAGTGGGTGCAGCGCGCACAGCTGTGAGTGGAAGACTGAGGATATAGGCGTGGAATTCCTTCGCGAAACGGCGACGCCTAGGACCGACGGGCAATAACCCGTCCACATGCGCGGCCAAGCGGGTGACACGGTAGCGGTGGTTCGCCTCGCTTTCCTGCGGATCCCGCTTTGGATAACCTGGGTAAATGATCGACAGCTGCGCAGGATGCAGCGGCAAGTCGGGTACATGCGCGCGCCATGCCCCACTCAGGGGCACCCCGCCTATCGCCCCGTCCGGCGCATTGGGCAGCAGATCAACACCGACAAACCACGTCTCATTGTGACGCAGGTTTTCGGCGCGGTTCACCGGATCATTGGCGAGTTCAGCAGCAACACGAGCCGCAGCCTGTGCCCATAGTGCCACAGCCGGGTCATGCGGGAATACCGCAAACCCGTCGCGGTCCATTATCCCCACAACGCTTTGCGCAACATGTTGAGCGCAACCAGAACCAGAAACACTGCAAAGACACGCTTGAGTGGCTTGGGGTCCATCGCATGGGCCAGTTTGACGCCCCAAGGCGCGGTGATCAGCGTCATGGCTATGATGATCACAAAGGCTGGCAGGTTGACCGCCCCTACCGTCAGCGGCGGTTTGCCTGAAACCATGTCAACAAACAGGAACCCGATCACTGATGGCACGGCAATCAGCACCCCAAACCCGGCAGCCGTGGCGACAGCGCGGTGAATGGGCGTGTTGTAAAGGCTCATCAGCGGAACCCCGAAGCTGCCGCCGCCAATACCCATCAGTACAGACAAGAACCCCACAGCGGGCGACAGCGCCGCCCGCACGACGCCTGTTGGCATCGCCTGCCCGAGCCGCCAATGCGCGCGACCCAGCCCCATATAAAGGCCGACAATCAGCGCCAGCACCCCAAAGATTCCCTGCAGGGTCGAAGAGCGCAACTGTGCCACCAAAAGCATGCCCAGCACCGCGCCGATCACAATACCCGGTGCCCATGTGCGCAAAATGCCCCAGTCCACTGCACCCTTTTTGTTATGGGCATGGACCGACCGCAGGGACGTGACAATGATTGTTGCCAAAGACGTCGCCAGACACATCTGCATCAGTTGCGGACTGTCATAGCCAAGCGTCTGAAACGCATAGAAAAACGCAGGCACAAGGACGATACCGCCGCCGACACCAAGCAAGCCGGCCAGTACACCGGCAAAAGCACCGATGGCCATCAGCAGGGCCACCATCAACAGCAACAGGGATAGGTCAGGCATGGGCGCTCCTTTGGCGGGTGTTTCGCTACATCTGCCCCGATCACAGCGCTATCACAATGATAAACGGCCAAA
>JBARUV010000027.1:0-9290 GCA_049645905.1 Sulfitobacter sp. | reverse complement strand
GCCGCAATTTGGGCCGGATGGGCTGGTATATCCCGGAACCTGCGCTGACAACATGTTGTTTGAGCGGAAGTTTCCCGAACAATACCCCTTGCCGGAGAACGCCGTGCTGCGGCTGGATATGACCTTGGCTGTAGCCTGCTGCGGTGCGTTTGTGGGCGGCGCAGACGTTGATCCCACAGCACATTTCACCGAAACAGGCGCTGGTCCGAACGCCGAAACCGGCCAGATCGCCTTTTCACAGTCCGACCTCGTCCAGGGGATCGGTGACATCGTTCTGGCGCGGCGCGACATGGGCACATCCTATCACCTGTCCGTGGTACTGGATGACGCAGCGCAGGGCATCACTCACGTTGTGCGCGGCGAGGATCTGTTTGAGGCAACCAAAATCCACGTGGTGCTGCAAAAGCTGTTGGGCCTACCGACGCCGATCTATCACCATCACAAGCTGATCCGCGATGAACAGGGCAAACGTCTGGCCAAGCGTTATGATGCCCGTGCCATATCGCTCTACCGTAACGAGGGGGCGACACCAAAGGATATTCGTTCTATGATAGGGCTTTAGCCTGCGTTCTTAATTTTGCAATGAACGCCAGGGCTTGGGCATAATGACCCAACGGCCGTTGAGATAGATCAACCCGTCAAAGGCAAGTCCAAGGGTTTCGCCCGGCTCTACAAATTTGAACCGCACAATCGGCACGTCGATCTTGAAATACTGCAAAACTTCTTTGTACCCGCCGGGGAATTCATCCAGCACAGGGCGTTTGTCAAACAGGGCGCGGGTGCTGGTATAGGTCACCACTACGTCCGTCTGGCCAAGCTTTGGTGCAAAGGACACGCCGGGGCCCAGTTGTTCGCTATAGCTTTTCCACATCGCTGATCCCAGCGGATCGGCATAGACCGCCTTGACTTCGGCCTCGGTCGGCAAAATGGCTTGGGTCAGCGCCCGGTGATCCGCTTTCGGGTCCAGAAATTCCGTCAGCAAAGCCCGCGCTTCTGCCTCGCTGCCCGGTTCAAGCTGCACAACAGGTGCTACAGGCTCCTCGGGTTTAGTCGCACTGGCAGCGACGATATCCAATAAACTGACGCTTTGGTCGTTCTGGCAGACATTTGCGATATTCTGCAGGATAACCTTGTTGTTTGACGGATCCACGGGCCGCACATTATCGGTGTTCGCCGCAATAAATCCAAAGGTCCATGCCGCAATTGCTGTCTGATCCTCCCCGCTCGCGCTGCGCAAAATCTCTCCGCAACCTGCGCGCGGATCAAAACCCTCGGCCTGGGCCGCTATAACGGTGCCGAACAGGGCTGAAACCGCCGCCGATGGTAAAAACCTCATCACTACATCCCTTGTGGCAAGTACGTTATGCAGTTCAAGCTAACCCAAGTCCGGCGGTCTGGCAAAACTATTGCGGGATGCTGCGATCAACCTCGGTTCCATCCTCAACCGTTGTATAAAAACAGCTGCGCGCACCGGTGTGGCAGGCGGGCCCGGTTTGATTGACCAGCACCAGCAGGCAGTCGCGGTCACAGTCAAGGCGCAGCTCTACCAGTTCCTGCACATGCCCGCTGGTCGCGCCCTTGACCCAGAATTCCTGCCGCGATCTGCTCCAATAAGTGACATTGCCGGTTTGCAGGGTCTGCGCGATGCTCTCCGCGTTCATCCATGCAAGCATCAAAACCTCGTGGGTGCCTGCGTCCTGTGCAATAGCAGGGATCAGGCCGGCCTCGTTGAATTTCAGGGTTTTCGGATCAAAGGTCATGGTAGTCTGTCCCAAAAGTTTTGCATCTGCGGTCAGGCGGTTTATGTAGGGATTGAACGGCAAAGGGAACAGTCATGTCCACGGATGCAGACCTGATCAAATTATACTCCGCCCGCATTCTGGCGCTGGCAGCGGACATTCCGCATCTGGGCCGGTTGGAGGCACCGGATGCCTCGGTCAAGCGCCGCTCTCCCCTGTGCGGGTCTACAGTGACAGTGGACGTCTGCGTGCAGGACGGACGCTTGAGTGAACTGGCGCAAGACGTCAAAGCCTGCGCGCTGGGTCAGGCCGCCGCGTCGGTTGCTGGCGCTGCCGCAATTGGCGCAAGTCTGGCGCAAGTGGAAACCGCCCGCGATCAGTTGCGCGCCATGCTCAAAGGTCAGGGCCGGGTGCCTGCTCCTCCTTTTGACGGTTTTGAGGTGCTGACCCCCGCCGTATCGTACAAGAACCGCCACGCCTCGATCATGTTGAGCATAGAGGCAATGGCAGAGGCAATGCAGCAGGCAATGGCAACCGATTCCGGACGGGTTCAGAACTAGCGGATCATTGCCGGCATCCCCTAAGGGTCACGGCGTAGCTCTGCCAGCGTCGCAAGATACGTCTGGCCAATGACAGCTATTTCGCCAAAAAAAACGCCGCACATCCGGACAGGATGGCGGCGCAAGGAAAGCGTTTCTCATGTGGGACCCGATTTCACTCCCGGGGAAACCCCGTTGCCAACCTCGGACAGGCAGATCCTGTTGGCAGCATCAAATTGGGACGGATGCAAAAGAGTAAAGCGGCATGAGATCGCAGGCAGAAGTCAGACAAAAGACGGCAAATGCAAACTGACGACCAGCATTACCATCAAGGCAGCCGCACCAGCGGCATCCTGCAACAATGTGTCCTGAGACCGTGTTACAATCGACTTGAGGGATCGGATGGTTGTCATTGCTGTTCTCCGTATTTGTTGCCCCTTTGTTCTCATTTTTTAGTAACGCTGTAAAGAACTTTTTAAGAACATATGCGAACAAAATGTGTCCACTCAACTTAACCCACTGAAATTAAACGAATCGCTTCATCTTGCCGCATCAGCCATAACAGCACTCTGGTCGCCTCTCCGCGCGCGGTTGTCAGTTTCGGATCGTCACTCAGCAACTTTCGGGCATCCGATTGGGCGATTGCCATAAGTCCGGCCTGCCGCTCCAGATCGGCGACGCGAAACCGCGGCACGCCCGATTGCGCGGTGCCGATCAGATCACCGGTGCCGCGCATCTCCAGATCTGTTTGCGCAATCACAAATCCGTCCTCTGTCTCGCGCAGCACCTCCAACCGGCGTCGCCCCGTTTCGCTGAGCGGGGTCTGGAACATCAGCAGGCAGGTTGACGCCGCCTGCCCGCGCCCTACCCGTCCCCGCAACTGGTGCAATTGCGCCAAACCAAAGGTTTCGGCCCGCTCAATCACCATGATCGTGGCATTTGGCACATCAACACCGACTTCGATCACCGTTGTGGCAACAAGAACCTGCGTCTCGCCTGCCTGAAATGCGGCCATGGCAGCGTCTTTTTCGGCGGGCGGCATCTGTCCATGCACTAGTCCCACAACGCCCTCGCCCAATGTTGCCCGCAAACGCTTGAAACGCTCCTCGGCCGCGATGAGGTCGGAAACCTCACTTTCCTCCACCAGCGGGCAGACCCAGTAGCATTGCCGCCCCTCTGCAATGGCGCTGCGCAACCGGCCCACAACCTCATCAATACGTTCGGTGCTGACCAGTGCGGTCTTGATCGGCTTGCGCCCGGGCGGTTTCTCATCCAGCACCGACACGTCCATGTCACCATATTGTGCCAGCGCCAACGACCGCGGGATCGGCGTGGCGGTCATCACCAGCACATCGGCGCGGCTGCCCTTCTTTCCCAGTTCCAACCGCTGACGCACACCAAATCGGTGTTGTTCGTCCACCACCGCCAGTCGCAGATCAGCAAAAACGACATCGGCCTGAAACACCGCATGGGTCCCGACCAGCACCTGAATATCTCCACGCGCAAGGGCGCTCAGTTTCGCGGCGCGCTCCGCACCCTTGTCGCGACCGGTCAGGATCTCCAACACGACCCCGGCGGTTTCGGCCAGCGGGCGCAGGCCTTGCAGATGCTGGCGCGCCAGTATTTCTGTCGGGGCCATCAAAACGCCCTGCCCTCCCGCCTCAACCGCGCGCAGCAACGCCATGAACGCGACCAGCGTTTTGCCAGACCCCACATCGCCCTGTAACAGACGGTTCATGCGCCGGTCTGTGGCCATGTCAGTACAGATTTCAGCAACAGCACGCACCTGCGCGCCTGTCGGATCATAAGGCAGGGCCAGCAGCACGCGGGCCTGTAGTTGCCCGTCGCCGGTACTGGCGCGTCCCTTGCTGCGCCGCTCGCGGGCGCGGGCCATTGCCAGCGTCACCTGATGCGCAAAGAGTTCGTCATAAGCCAACCGTTCACGCGCAGGCGCCGTCGCAGCAATATCACTTAGGGTTTCAGGCGCATGCGCGGTTCTGATCGCCGCATCGAAATCGGGCCAGCCTGCTTGGCTCACCTGAACCGGATCAATCCATTCGCCCATCAAAGGCACCAGGGCCAGCGCGGCGCGGGTCGCTTTGAAAAACACCTTTTGTGTCAGGCCGGACGTAAGCGGATAAACCGGCTCAAACGCCGGAATGTCATCGGCATCCTCTTCGGGTACGGCAAAATCAGGATGCACCATCTGGGCCATGCCATCAAAAAGTTCAGCGCGCCCCGACACAATCCTGCGCGACCCTTCGGGCAGTTGTTTGTGCCAGAAGTCACCGCGCGCGTGGAAAAAAACCAGCTGAAAACTGGTTCGGGAATCTTCCACATGGATGCGGTACGCGCCACTGCGCGTACGTGCGGGATAATGTTTTCCGATGGTCACCGCGACGGTAACGGTACCGGGCAGAGCTGCGTCCTTGAGGGTTGGCATCAACCGCCTGTCGATGCCGGAATGGGGCAAGGTAAACAACAGATCGCGCGGGGCAGTGATGCCAAGCTGGGCAAAGTGCTGCGCGGTCTTGGGGCCAACCCCTGTGAGGGTTTCAAGACCCGCAAACAGCGGGAAAAGCACTTCGGGCCGACCGCTCATGACTGCCCGATAAGCGTGAGCCAGCCATCTTCGTCCAGTGTTTCGACCCCCAACTCGGCAGCCTTTTTCGCTTTTGACCCGGCCCCCGGCCCCGCGACAAGGATATCCGTCTTGGCGCTGACCGATCCCGACACCTTGGCCCCAAGCCGTTCGGCGCGGGCCTTGGCCTCTGCGCGGGTCATCTTTTCAAGCGTACCGGTAAAGACCACCGTTTTGCCTGCGACAGGGCTGCCATCGGTTGCCGGCCGTTCAACTGGCTGTATATCAAGCTGCGCAACAAGCCTGTCAATCGATGCGCGTTCGCGCTCCTGCGCAAAAGTATTGACGACAGAACCCGCCATCACCGCCCCGACACCATCCACACCGATCAGGTCGTCCCATGCAGGGCCTTCGTGATCTGCCGCCTCCTGCATCGCGGCCTCAAACGCGGTCCATGTCGTGTAATGGCGTGCCAACAGACTGGAGGCACTTTCGCCGACGTGGCGAATACCCAAGGCGAAGATCACACGGTCCAGTGGAATTTTTCTCTTTTCGTCAATCGCCCGAAAAAGGTTGTTCGCTGATCTTTCGCCCCACCCTTCGCGGTTCCTGAGCTGTTGCAGCCCCTGACCATACCTTGTTTCAAGCATAAAGATGTCAGCCGGTTCGCCGATCCAGCCGTCGGTGTGGAATTGTTCGACCTGTCTGGCCCCCAGCCCTTCGATGTCAAAAGCGGCGCGGGAGACGAAATGCTTCAGCTTTTCAACAACCTGTGCAGGGCAAATGATGCCCCCTGCGCAGCGGCGTACTGCATCACCGGGTTCGCGTATCGCGGCGCTGTTGCACTCGGGGCAGGTTTCGGGAAAGACAAAGGGCGTGCTGTCTTCGGGACGTTTGGACAGATCCACGTCGGCCACTTTGGGGATCACATCGCCCGCCCGGTAGACCTGCACCCAATCCCCCACGCGAATGTCTTTGCCCGCGCGGATTTCACCGCCCTTGCTGTCCAGGCCCTTTATGTAATCTTCGTTGTGCAAAGTGGCGTTTGACACGACCACGCCGCCGACAGTGACAGGATGCAAGCGCGCAACGGGGCTGAGGGCGCCTGTACGACCGACCTGAATGTCGATCGCCTCAAGTCGTGTCCACGCCAGTTCGGCAGGGAATTTATGAGCGGTCGCCCACCGCGGCGTGGTGGAGCGAAAGCCAAGGCGTTCTTGCAAGGCAAGATCGTTGACCTTGTAAACCACTCCGTCGATATCATAACCAAGCGTCGCGCGTTGCTCTTCGATTGTGGCATACTGGTCCAGCAACTCTTGGCTGGAATTGCACAGGCGCGTCAGGGGATTCGTGACAAACCCCAAAGAGGAAAGCCGCTCTATCGCTTTCATCTGGGTGTCTGCCAACGGGGCAGATAATGCTCCCCAGGCATATGCAAAAAACCGCAGAGGACGGGAGTTAGTTATGCGCGCATCCAACTGACGTAACGAGCCTGCAGCGGCATTGCGCGGATTTGCAAAAGCCTTGGCTCCGGCCGCCGATTGCCGCGTGTTCAGCGCTTCAAAATCTGCGTGGCTCATATAGACTTCGCCGCGCACTTCAAGAAGGTCCGGCGCATTTTCGATCCGCTCTGGAATGTCAGATATCGTGCGCGCATTCGCAGTGACGTTTTCGCCTGACGATCCATCACCCCGCGTTGCCGCCTGGACCAGAATCCCTTGTTCATACCGCAGCGAAAGCGACAGCCCGTCAATTTTGGGCTCTGCGGTAAAGACCAGCGGCGTTGCACCGTCCATCCCCAGATATTTGCGGATACGTTCTTCAAATTCGCTGACATCTTCAGCAGAGAATGCGTTGGAAAGGGACAGCATCGAAACCGCGTGGGTCACTTTGCTGAACCCCTCGGCAGGTGCTGCACCAACCTGTTCACTTGGGCTGTCGCTGCGCTTGATGTCGGGAAAGCGTGCCTCTATCGCCGCGTTGCGCCGCTTGAGCGCGTCGTATTCCGCATCGCTGATTTGAGGGGCGTCGGCGCCGTGATAATCCTCGTTCGCCACACGCAACAACTTTGCAAGCCGTGCAAGCTCTGCCGCGGCCTCATCTGCGCTCAGCGCGTCGATCGAAATTTCTGATGTCAAAAGACCCGCCCCTTAACGCCTTGTGCTGATCATTTAGATAGGCGGCGCAGGTCGGCGGGTCTAGGTCGATTTGAGCGTCGCGTGTCAGGCGCTGGCGGCAAGCTTCATCGTCGCAGGCTCCGGATCGCGTAGTACATAGCCCCGACCCCAGACCGTTTCGATGTAATTGTCGCCACCCGTGGCCGTGCTCAATTTCTTGCGCAGCTTGCAGATAAACACGTCGATAATCTTGAGCTCCGGCTCATCCATGCCGCCATAAAGATGGTTGAGGAACATTTCTTTGGTCAGGGTCGTCCCCTTGCGCAGGCTGAGCAATTCAAGCATCTGATATTCCTTGCCCGTCAGATGTATGGGCGCATTTTCTGAACTGACCGTCTTGGCGTCCAGATTGACCGAAATAAGGCCGGTATCGATCACGGACTGGGAATGTCCTTTTGAGCGACGGATGATTGCGTGGATACGCGCAACCAGCTCTTCGCGATGGAACGGTTTGGTCAGATAATCATCCGCGCCAAACCCGAATCCCTTGATCTTGCTTTCTGTGTCATCTGCCCCCGACAAGATCAGGATCGGTGTATCGATCCGGCTAAGCCGTAACTGGCGCAATACCTCGTGGCCATTCATGTCCGGCAGATCAAGATCCAGCAGAATCAGGTCGTAATCATAAAGCTTTGCCAGATCGATCCCTTCCTCCCCCAGATCCGTCGCATAGACGTTCAGGTTGGCATGGGTCAGCATCAATTCGATGCTGCGGGAAGTGGTGGGATCGTCCTCAACAAGAAGTACGCGCATATGTTTCTCCGGCTTGGCTACTATTTCCTTGGACCGGATCGTGAACAAAAAAGGTTAACCACCCGTTACCGCTGTAGTGAACGCTATCTTAACAACCTAAAGTTGTCTATATTTTTGCAACGTTGTGGCTTTTAACGCAGCCTCGCCGTGGTTTGACACCGCGCGTACCCATTCGAGAAATTCATCTTCGCTGATCTGGTATCGCTCCAGCGCCTCTGCCTGGGTCAATAGCCCGTAGATCACACCGCGCACCACCGCAGCCTTGCGCGAGGCAACCCATCGCTTTGTGGTCGGTTTGGGCAGGTCGCCCTGCGACATCACAGTACCATCCATCAGCGTTACTGACCGCGGACCGTTGACCTTTTTAAGAAACATAACCTATCCGATCCTGATTTCGGCCATATTTGGCTCAAGAGCCTTAACAGCGCATGAAACCCGACCCTTGTGACTAGGTAAGATTTTCCTATATTCCACCATAAACCGCCGGAGACTCCAGATGCCCCTCGATCACACGCCCCCGCTCAATTCATTGGGCTTTGCCAAAGCCCCTGCCGACACGCGGGTGGTGGTGGCCATGTCGGGCGGCGTGGACAGTTCGGTTGTGGCGGCGATGCTGGCCGAAGAAGGCTATGACGTTGTCGGTGTGACCCTGCAACTTTACGATCACGGCGCCGCGCTGGCCAAAAAGGGCGCGTGTTGTGCCGGTATCGACATCCATGATGCCCGCCGCGTCGCCGAGGATATGGGCTTTCCCCACTATGTGCTGGACTACGAAAATGTGTTCAAAGACGCAGTGATCGACGAATTTGCGGACAGCTATCTGGCCGGCGCAACACCCGTCCCCTGCATCCGCTGCAACGAGCGGGTAAAATTCAAGGACTTGCTGGAGACAGCCAAAGACCTTGAGGCAGATTGCATGGCAACAGGCCATTACATCCAGCGCAAATCCGGCTCAAAGGGGCCCGAATTGCATGCGGCGGCGGACGCCAGCCGCGATCAAAGCTATTTCCTGTTCTCGACCACGGCGGAACAGCTGGATTACCTGCGCTTTCCGCTGGGCCATCTGCCGTCCAAGGATGACACCCGCGCGCTGGCTGCAAAATACGGGCTGAGCGTCGCAATGAAACCGGATTCCCAAGACATCTGTTTTGTGCCCAATGGTGATTATGCTTCTGTTATTCGCAAGTTACGCCCCGAAGCGGCAGATCCCGGTAATATCGTCGATGTGAATGGTACCGTGATGGGCACTCATGAAGGCGTGATCCATTACACCATCGGTCAGCGGCGCGGTCTTGGCATTGGTGGCCTCGCAGATCCGCTCTATGTCGTCAGACTTGATGCCGACCTGAAACAGGTCGTCGTCGGGCCAAAAAGCCTGCTGGCCACCCGGAATATTCCCGTGCGGGAAATAAACTGGCTGGGGGATGCGCCGCTGATGTCGCGGCAGGAATGGCCGGTGATGGTGCGCGTCCGCTCGACCCGCCCGCCGCGCGACGCGATT
>JBARUV010000026.1:0-8290 GCA_049645905.1 Sulfitobacter sp. | reverse complement strand
CGCCGGGGCCGGAAAAGGGCCATGGTCGCGTTGGCACGCCGGATCTCAGTTATCCTGCATCGCATGTGGGTCGACGGAACGGCATTCCGGATGGAGGCTGCACCGACGACCTGATCCGTAACCCGTTGCCTGCCTGATCGCAGGCCCTCGAGGTCCCGCAGGGACGTGGTTCCGATGATGTCGTGCTCAGGACCGTCGCTGGCATCCGTCAAGCACGCCTATGAGATGGGCCCATCGGAATTGCACCGAACCAGCATCATGTAGGCAGCCAGGCGCTGACCACGGACCGAAGCATGTGCCCAAAGGATCTCAATACAGGGTGGTGTGAAGATCAAGCACGAACGCCAAAAGACGTCGCTCTCCTGCTTCGGCGGGATCAACCTTTTTGCGAAAAATGCCTTGACTGGGACGGACCCGTTACCGAAGTCCTGACCCTAGAAGTAGCTGCGCACCAGACTTCCGGCGATCAGGCTCCATCCGTCCGCGACGACAAAAAAGGCTAGTTTGAACGGCAATGAGACGACAGCAGGCGGCACCATCATCATACCCATCGACATCAGAATTGCTGCCACAACCAAATCGATTATCAAGAAGGGCAGATAGATCAGGAAACCAATCTGGAATGCTCGACTGATTTCAGACAGCATGAAGCTCGGCACCAAGACAGAGAGCGGTGCATCTGGCGTCGGTGTCGCACCAAACGTATCCGGCCGCAATTCAGCCATGGCATAAAACGTATCAGGATCCATGCGATTTGCCATAAACCCTCGGAAAGGTTCCAGCGTACGTACGAAAGCTGTCTCAATGTCGATCTCTTCATTCGTCAGAGGCGTTATACCATTTTGCCAGGCCGTCACGAATACCGGTTCCATTATAAAATAGGTTAGAAACAATGCGAGGCTCACGATTAGCATATTCGGCGGCGACTGTTGCAAACCAATGGCCTGCCGTAGAATGGAAAGCACCGTTACCAGAAATGGAAAACATGTCACCATGATGGCGATACCCGGTGCAAGGCTCAGCACCGTGACGAGTGCAAAAAGCTGAATCGTTCGAACCGAAAGGGAGCCATCATCCAGTTGCACACCCAGATCCTGAGCAGCAACCGGCCCGGTCAGAGACAGGGTCAGAACTGCACCAAAAAAGCCGATCAGAACCGAAGGGTTTAGAACCTTCACAATTGGCTTTGCAGGTCGACTACTTCCGTCAGGCGAACAATAAGCTGCCCGCTGGTATCGCCCTCTTTCTCTTCCAACATTCCACGCGCGATCAGCCGTTCGCCAACGTATAAATCAACCGGATCATCCACCTTTCGGTCCAGCGTCAGCACGCCGTTCTCCCCCAACATCACAAGATCGCGCACCAACGGGCGAGCCTTGCCCACACAGACCGATACCTCAATCGGGACTGACGTGAACGGATTGCTTGGATCAGCGGCCAACGCAGCGGCGCTTGGAATTGTCCGTTTGCTTGGCCCCGTTTCCTTTGGTATTTCAGCCATCAACTATATCCTCTTTAGTTTGCTCAAAAAACGCTTCTAGCGCCTCGGAAATTCCACTGAGAACCGCATCAAGGTTTATTTCTCTCTCTGACCCACCTATGCGCAAATAGGCCTGTCCCCCGCTCAGCGATGTATCTGGAACCAACGTGAATGGGAGTTGAACCATTTCGCTCAACATGGACTGCAATTCGTCAAGATTTGTGGGGCTGACAGCAATTTCCAGCCCCGTTCCTGCCTGGCTGTCCATCAACTCTGTCAATTGGTCCAGAATATGAACGCCGACAACTTTCTGTGCCACCTGTGGCAATAGCTTACCAACGATCTGGCTCAATAATGGCTTCATCGACCCGCTCAGCTTGAGATAGGCCTCATGATGAGTGAAAGAGATGTCTTGAAGGTTCTGAAAAATGTCAATTGTCGCTTGTTCGGCATTTTTTTCGTGCGCCTTCAATGCGTCCTCCCATCCAGCCTGGTAACCGGTGTCGAATGACGCCAGTTGCATTTCCTCCATCGCATCGTGCTCAACTGGCGTAAGGGGCAAGTTTCCCGTTGGGGGATATCCCGTGCCCAGATCGCAAAAAAGATGTGATATCGAACCCATCACGCATTCTCCCCTTCGTCCTCAAGCCAACCTCGCAAGATTTCGACGGTCTCTTCTTGCCGCTCCCCGATCATGCTGCGCAGCCGGCCAACTGGATCACCCTCATCCATCCCGCGCAGGGCTGGCAGACCTGATCGACCAGGCTGAATTGTGTCAAAGGTCGGGTCAACTTCCAGGTCCGGCAGATCAAAACTGTCCCCTGCAATTTCACCCGGCAGTGTATCTTTTGATGGGGCTGCAGAATTCGAAGCAGGTGGCAGCGCCAGTGCCGCATCTTCCGGTGCCAGGCCAGCCGTACGCGATAATAGCGGCCGCACGACAAAGAGCCCTAAGATTATAGTGACCAAAGCCAGCACTGCCGTCTGAATAACGGACATCACATCAAAGTTAGTCCGGTCAAAAAAGCCAACACCGGCCGCTGTTCCTATAGCCGGTACACCAAGGAGGGCCATCGACTTGATAGTGATAATGTCCCCGCGCGACTCGTCAAATCCTACAGCCGACGACACCAACTCACGCAGCGCTTCCAGCTCCGCCGGATCCCGCGGACCAGAAACAGATTCTCCAGCTTCATTCGCGATCGCTTGCTCGTTCACCAAGACAGCGACGGTCACCCGCTTGATTGCCCCAGGCGCACGGACCACCTCACGCTCGGTCTCCGAAACTTCGTAATTGATGCGCTCCCGGGTTTCGGAGTTCTGCGACGATGTTGCATCGCCTGCACCGCTGCCCTGTTGATCCGGCAGGTTGCTGGCAACAGTTACATCGCCACCGCCCGTATCGTTTGAAGTGCCAGTCCGTTCTTCTGTGTCAGTGCTGATGGCAACACGGCTATTCGGATCAAACCGGGTTTCACGAAATGATTCGCTCTCGGTCACAGTATCCACAGCGACCTCTACCACGGCATTGCCAAAGCCTACACGCGCCTCAAGCAGTCGTTGTACGCGATCGCGTAAAACCTGTGCTTTGTCGTCGCCACCAATCGCCGGCGGGGCATCATCTGATTGTCCAAGGAGCGCCCCGTTGGCGTCAATCACGGCGACATCCTCGACCGCCAGTCCAGACACCGCCGATGCAACAAGATATCGCACTGCCTTGGCCTGAGCCGCAGTTAGTTCCGCACCATTTGGCGTCAATGACACGGAGGCCTTCGGTTTCACACCGCGCTGAAACGGATTGGACCCTGTGGAGGCAATGTGCACCCGCGCCATAGTGATATGGGGGTTGGAGGCGATAGTGCGGGCCAACTCCCCCTCTTTGGCGCGCCAATAGGCAGCGTCAAACATCTGGCTGGTTGTCCCAAATCCTGTGAGACTGTCCAAAAGCTCGTAGCCTTTGTTACTGTTACTTGGCATGCCCTCACTAGCCAACGTCAGGCGCAGTTCGTCGCGCCGCTGCGAATCAACAAAGATGGATCCACCACGCACTTCAAATGCGACATCGCGTTGTTCCAACACGCTGACTACATCGCCCGCCGCGCTATTTTCGAGACCAGCGTATAGCAAAGTCAGGTTGGGTGTCGTGGCCATGCGGGACATAGTCAATATGGCCATAAACATCGCTGCTGTAGCGAGAACTACAATGATCTGTCGCCTCCGGTCCAACCGGGACCACACTTTCAGGAACTGCTGCAAATCCGCCTCCGACTTACCGGACGTTCTGCCCGGATCGAGACAACAGATGAACGATCAGCCTTAACATTCGGTTAGTGCAGTTCGGTCTATACAGTCCCTCAACTCATCAAATGGAATATCCATGCCTGACTCTGGTCCAGTAACTGACGATACGCCTGCCAAACGCTCAATAATGCCTTTAATTCTTGGGCTGGGGCTCGCAATCGTCGGTGGCGGCGGTGGCTTTTATGCGACGTGGTCGGGCATGTTGCTGGCCACCGAATCGGGGCCTCATGAAAGCCACGATGCAATTCATGACTTTAGTGCAGAGGTGGCTTTTGTCGCAGTTGATCCTCTGGTGATTTCGCTCGGCAACTCATCGAGTGCTAGCCACCTGCAATTTCGCGCCGATTTGGAGGTGCCCTTGATCCACAAAGATGAGGTTACGAACTTAATGCCGCGCATTGTCGATGTGTTTAACAGCTACCTGCGCGCCCTTGACCCGGGAGATTTGGAGGACCGCGCTGCGCTCACCAAATTGCGCGCACAGCTAATGCGGCGGGTGCAGGTCGTCCTCGGACGGGACCGCGTCAACGATCTACTTGTGATGGAATTTGTTTTGAATTGAGGGGCTGAGATGGAATTGATTGCAGACATATTGCTGGTTTCAGGGGCGTTGGGGGCTGGGCTCTATTGCCTTGTATTGGGGAGGCGGCTTAATCGTTTCAATGACCTTGAAAAAGGGGTTGGTGGCGCAGTCGCAGTACTGTCCGCACAAGTCGATGACCTGACCCGCACTTTGAGTGCCGCAAAGGACACCGCAGGTTCCTCTGCCACGACCCTCACCGGCTTGACAAAAAGGGCTGAGGGTATTGCACGCAAGCTTGAGCTGCAGATGGCGGCTCTCCATGACATCTCACCTTCAGAGGCGCAGAATGATGCTTCTGAAGTAGCCTATGAATCAAAAGGGGTAAATCCAAAGGCCGGCCCAAAGGCGTCCGAACTGATGTTTACTCGCCATCGTAAATCGCAGGATGCCGCATGAGAAAGCTGAAAAAAAGCCGACGCGTTCGCCGCGCTGGACGCGGATCTGTCATCGTGATCGCACTGCTTTTAATGTCTTCGGGCGTTCTGCGCATCACGTCGGGCGTCGCATTTGCAAAAGATAGCGACCAGATTTCAGAGCCGTTGGACACCGTTGCGCAAACTGGTGAGACGACACTGCCCGGTAATCAGCAGACCAAGGAAAACCATTCACCCGACCGAGCCAAAATGGGAGGCCTGCTTGAAGCTCTAAGGGCCCGCGAAGATCGGCTTAAGGAAAATGAGCGCCAGATCGCGTTGCGTACAGAGGCGATCAACATCGCTGATGAAGAAATCACAAAACGCCTTGCCGCGCTGGAGCAGGCAGAAGCGGCACTGCGCAGCACACTTTCGCTCGCTGACGGTGCAGCCGAGGATGATCTTGCCCGTTTGACGGCAGTCTACGAGAGCATGAAACCAAAAGATGCCGCCGCCCTTTTTGAAGCGATGGAGCCAGGATTTGCTGCCGGGTTTCTGGGCCGCATGCGCCCCGATGTGGCTGCGGCTGTTATGACGAACCTATCGCCCGAGGCTGCGTATTCCATCAGTGTCATCCTAGCTGGCCGTCACGCCCGTGTGCCAAAAACCTGATGGCTGCTGAGGCTTTCTTAACCTCGTTCTGCGACAGTCTAGAATAGGTCACTTTGGGGAATAAAATGTTTGGAATCATCGGGATAATCTGTATCTTTGTCATGGTCTTTGGTGGATATCTGGCCGCTGGCGGCAAGATGGGTATCATTTTACATTCCCTGCCATTCGAGATGATGATGATCTGCGGCGCGGCAGTGGGCGCGTTCTTGATCAGCAATGATGGTGCAGGCATCAAAAAGACAATCAAGGACTTAGGAAAAGTTTTTAAAGGGCCAAAGTGGAAACCTGAAGACTATCGTGATTTGCTGTGCCTGCTATTTGAGCTTATACGGCTGGCACGTCAGAATCCCGTCGCCATCGAAGAGCATATCGAAGCACCTTCCGATTCTGCGATCTTTTCAAAGTACCCGAAAATTCTAACGGACAGCGAGGCGGTCGCGATAATTTGCGATACCATGCGGTCGGCCTCGATGAACTACGATGATCCCCATCAAGTTGAAGAAGTGCTGGAAAAGCGGATGGAGGCAAATGCACATCACGCGCTTCATTCCAGCCATGCATTGCAAACAATGGCGGACGGTTTACCAGCACTTGGTATTGTAGCTGCGGTGCTGGGAGTTATCAAAACGATGGCGTCAATTGACCAACCGCCGGAGATTCTCGGCAAATTGATCGGTGGCGCGTTGGTCGGCACATTCTTGGGTGTTTTTCTCGCCTATGGATTGGTTGGCCCATTTGCCGCCAAGGTAAAAGATGTGACTGACGACGAAGCACATTTTTATCAATTGATCCGGGAGGTTCTGGTAGCTAACCTTCACAACCACGCGACCAATATATGTATTGAAGTGGGCCGCCAGAATACGCCCTCTCACCGCCGCCCCAGCTATTCTGATCTCGAAGATGCGCTGAAATCAGTCAAGCAGGATGCCGCGTGATGCGCGTCCTTTGGCTGATCATATTTGCGGTTGCAACAGTCGTAATGACAAATTCTGCTTGGGCGCTGCCTCTTAACGTGCAGTCAGGAGAGCACGCTGGCTTCAGCAGGCTGGTGGTACGCCTCAGTAATAAAGACTGGTCAGTATCACAAACCGGGCGCAAGGTTATCTTGACGTACCCCGGTTTCGATCAGGGATTTGACACAGCGCGTGTCTTTGATTTCATCCCACGTACGCGGATCGAAACCGTAACGTCAGCGCCAGATCAATTGACATTAACCCTGCGATGCGATTGCGCAGTTTCGGCATTCCTTGAGCGCGACGCGTTTGTCGTGATCGACGTTGCCGAAACAGCAGAAGTGTTTGAAGATAAATCTATTCTCGTCAAAAATACCCAATACTCACACTCACCAGCCGACTTACCACAAAATACAACCTCTGCGCCGACCGCAAGGTCAGCCGTAGGAACCGTCCACACTCCGATTCTTTCACGAAGTGTCGAAAGAGGCCCGCTATCGCTGGAAGCGCAGGAAGTTCTCTACGATGTACAGGCCAGGCTCACAAAAGAACTTAGTTCGGCCGCGCAGCGGGGAATGTTGTCTGCCGTTCCGAACACAATGAGCGCAGCACCACGCCCCCAGATCAATATGCGGGTATTCGACGAGGCACCAGAACAGGTACCCCAAATGATTAGTGCAGAACACTCAGCAACCACATTTAGACCGCGCTCCAATTTGCGGATCAGCACCAGCCGGGATACACCTGAAACCGTTCAATTCCAATCTGACAACATTGGAAGTATGGGACAGACCTGCCCGAAAGATGAGATGTTAAATGTGGCCGATTGGGGCACGACCGAAAGCTTCAGTAGTCAGATCGCTAGTGCCCGCAGTGGATTGTATGGTGAGTTTGACATATTACAACCAAATGTCGCCCTGCAGCTTGCGCGCGTCTATTTATATTTCGGATTCGGCGCAGAGGCGCAGGACATTTTAGTGTTGGAACCCGTTTCGGCCGATGACGAAATTCTACTGTTGGAGATGGCGCAAATATTAGACGGGGAACACCCCGGAAACAAAAGTGCCATGAGCGGATTTGTAGGTTGCGAAGGTGCAGCAGCTATTTGGTCTATGCTTGCGCTACCCAATCCACCAATCGGAGCACGGCCGGCATCAGAGCCTGCATTGCGCGGACTGAACGGGCTGCCGGTACATCTGCGTTCAATTCTCGCTCCGAGACTTAGCCGGGTTTTGCTGGCTTATGGTGATCCTGATGGTGCCAGAAGTGCGCTGCGCAGCTTGGACCGCTTGCCTGACACACTCCCGACAGACGCAATGATGGCTTTAGCGGAGACAGATTTTGACGACGGCGACACGGAGCGCGGCACAAAGCGCATGGCTGAAGTGGTTGCAGAAAACGATGACAAATCACCTGAAGCACTGGTGGCGTTGGTTGACGCAAAAATTTCGGCAGGCCAATCCATCAATGCCGAAACAGCCGGGCTTGTGGCTGCCTATGCGCAAGAGCACCGAAACACGTACCTAGGCGAAAAGTTAAGTCGTGCCCATGTTCTTGCCCTGACAGATTCCGGGTTATTCGATACTGCTTTCAAATTGGCCTCCAACAGAACCAGTGCAATCGCCCCAGGTGACATCGAAAATGTTCGCCACTACATGCTTCGGAAATTGACAGAAATGGCTGACGATATCACGTTTCTGGAACACAGCTTTGTTCAAGACGGCAGCACGCTCACTACGATGCCTGCCGACGACTTGATCGCCATGTCGGAGCGCCAACTGGCGTTGGGTTTTGCCGAAAAGGCCGAAAAATCTCTCGCCTACGTACCTGAACGAGCGTTGGATGAGCGCCGTCAAATGCTCGCTGCGCGCGTATCTTTGGCAATGGACAAGCCGTTCAAGGCAATGGCAGATCTGATAAACTTAAAGAGCCCCGAAGCTAGTCTCTT
>JBARUV010000025.1:0-10868 GCA_049645905.1 Sulfitobacter sp. | reverse complement strand
GTGGTATAAGGCGCAGAGCCCCAGCGCGGGACATAAGCCGATACCGACCCGTTGTTGATGATGCGGCCGCCCTGCGGATCTTGTCTGCGCATCAGCCCAAAGGCGGCACGGGCCGCAATAACCGAGCCCATGATATTCACGTCCAGCAGATGGCGAATATCTTCTACTGCCAGTTCATCTATCGGTGCACCGCCCAGACTGACGCCGGCATTGTTGAACAGCGCATCAACACGTCCCCAATGGTGTGCGGCCTTGCCAAATGCGGCATCGACTTCTGTTTCGCTGGTAACATCGCAGGGCAAGACCAAAGCGGCATCGTGGCCCTGTGCAGTTTCTTCCAAGGGACCTTCGCGTCTGCCGACAAGGCCCACCTGCCAGCCATCTACCAGGAATGCTTGGGCTGCTGCACGGCCAACACCGCTGCCTGCCCCGGTGATAAGAATGGATGGCATGATATGTCTCTCTGGTTTGTTTGTGGTGTAGTCGCAAGCTGGCAACATGGTATACCAAAAGCAAGCAGATTTACGGAAACGGTCCTCAAATGAGCCCAGAAATTTTAAGCATCCACCAATCGCCCGGAACCGTGCGCATCTGAGCCTTTGTTCTGGTTGATCGTTTCCTATCCAGGTAAAGAGCCGGTCCTGAAGTCTTTCCACCGCCGATGTCGTGGTAATAGTGTCGGGAGATTAGCTCCCGCCTGCTTCAGCAGTCGAGATCGCGCCCTCAACAACTAACAAGCCCTTTGAACTTCAATTAACATGACTTTCCCCGGTCAAATACGGCCCTTGGCCGCTTCCACTTCCATGTCCATGCCGTTCATGCGGGCAACATGGTCAATCAGCATTGGCACATAGTCGTCGCCTTTTCCGATCGCTTGGACATGGGTGAAATAGTGCTTTGCGGCTCCGGCCATAATGTTCACCATCCCTGCGTCTGCTGCCATCGCGTTGATATAGCGCAAGTCCTTGGCGGCATTCTCGATGGTGAATTTGTGCACGTCGCGGTCACGATCCACTGCATATGTCATGAAGGTGTCAAAGAAACCATTTGACAGCCGGCTAGACCCGATAACCTCTCGCGTCTTGGCAGGTGGCAGGCCGACGGCAGCGCCTAGTACAGTCGCCTCGGCATAAAGGGCGGCATAACCCATCGAAATGAAATTCATCAATAGTTTCATCTTGTGACCACTACCTGTCTCACCCACATGGGTAATGTTCCCGGCCCAGCAGTCCAGAATTGGTTTGATTTCAGCAAAGGTTGCGGCGTCACATCCCACCATCGCATCCAGCGTACCCGCCTCTGCCTCCTTTGGTGTGCGACCAAGCGGCGCATCGACCAGCTTAGCCCCTTTTGAGGCAAGTTCCGCTGCGAGCATGGCGGTAGAGGTGGGGTCAGCCGTGGTTGTATCGATCACAATCAACCCCTTGCGCGCACCAGCAAGGATGCCGTCCTCGCCCCGGACCACCGTCTCAACCTGTGGCGAGTTTGAAAGGCACAGATGAATGACGTCACAATACCGGGCCATCTCGCGAGGGGTCGCTACCTCTTGCGCGCCCTTACTGACCAGACTTTCGACGGGTGTGCGATTGCGGTTGCCTTTGATCCAAAGCGGGTAGCCCGCTTTGATCAGGTTGCCAGCCATTCCGTGCCCCATGAAGCCGACACCGATAAATCCGATTGTCTTGTCTTGTGACATTATTGTTCCCCTCCAGACGGGCGCCATTGACAAGGCTGCGCCAAACCGCATTGTCGAAATGGTATACCATCCTGATAGTCTTGCAAGTACGGGATGAAAGTGGGGACTTGAAATGAATATTCTGATTATCGGCGGCGGCGGCGTTCTGGGTCAGAAACTTGCACATCTGCTGGCAAAAGAAGGCAATCTAAGAGGTCAGGCGATATCCAAAATCACACTTGCAGATGTGGTAGACCCGGCACCTGTGGCTGCCCCGTTTGATGTGCACACGATGACTTGCGACATCGCGGACCCTGCCTCCGTTGCTGGATGCGTGACGCAGGATGCCGACGTCATCTACCTGCTGGCTGCAATCGTCAGCGCCCATGCCGAGGAAGACTTTGACGCGGGCATGAGCATCAACCTGTTTGGCACATACAATGTGCTGGAACGTTGCCGGGCACTGGGCACTGCCCCTGTCGTGGTGTTTTCATCGTCCATTGCGGTTTATGGAGGTGAGGCGCGCGATCCGCTGGGCGATCACAGCTATCCCAATCCTCAAACCTCCTACGGTATGCAAAAGGCAGCGGGCGAGTTGTTGATAAACGACTATACCCGCAAAGGTTATATCGACGGCCGTGCCTTCCGCCTGCCGACGATTTCTGTCCGCCCGGGTAAACCAAACCGTGCGGCCAGCAGCTTCATGTCCTCGATCTTGCGTGAACCTTTGAACGGACAGGAAGCGATTTGTCCGGTAGAGGAAGATTTCCTGCACTATTATCTTAGCCCGCGCCGCTGTGTCGAGAACCTGATTAGAGGTGCTGAACTGTTGGCAGACGACATTGGCCAGAACCGCGTGATGCAGATGCCCGGTAAGGCGTGGTCCATCAAACAGGTCATTGACGCAATGACCGCTGTTGCGGGCCCCGCCCCTGCCAGACTGATCCGCTGGGACCCGCAGCCTGATATCAAACATATCGTCTCGGGTTGGCGCTGGAACATTCACGCAGACAAAGCTGCGCGGTTGGGCTTGCAAGCGGATGATAGTTTTGAGGACAATATCAGGTATTATCTGGAAGACGATAAACCAGCGGCCTGAAAACCCAGCATTGGCTGTTCCTTTCAGCCGCGCACGTCACGCGGGTCGAAACTCCGCGTAAGACACTTCAAGATACGTCTGTGCAGGATGGTTCACACGGCGCACGCGCGTTTCTCTGCACGTATCTATCAACACCAGATTATCGGCCGTACCAATTTCTCAGTTTGCGGACGGACGTACGATTGCATTCTCCGTGACCTGCAATTTCCGCTCACGGTACCAGATATAGAAACCTGCGGTGATGATGATAAGCCCACCGCCCATTGTCCAGATTGTTGGATAGGTGTCAAAAAATACCACACCCGCAAGCGCGGCAAAGAAGATCTGAATATAGACGACTGGCGCAAGAATACTGGCATCCGCCATGCGATGCGCAGAAGTTACCAGAATATGTGCCACCCCGCCAAACACCCCAACCAGAAGAAAGAACATCCAGTCGATATGGGACGTCGGCCAGTTCCAATCCATGAGCGCGAAGGGGGCGAGACTTATCGCGGCCAACCCTGACGACCAAAGTTGCCCGGTACTGTTATTCTCGACCCCAGCCAACATACGCGTCATCAAAAAATAAATTGAGGCGGCAGTCAGTGCGCCCAGATTCAGCAGCATCGCCGGATGAAACTCCGCTCCCCAAGGCTGCATGACCACAATCACACCCAGAAACCCGACGCAGACTGCTGCAATACGGTGACGCCCCACCTTCTCTCCCAACAACGGTATTGCCAGAAGGGTGACCACAATAGGCCCGGCAAACATGATTGTCGTGGTGACGGTAATCGGAAGGTATTTCAGCGCTGTAAAGTTCAGGCAAGTGCTGCCGAACAGGCAGAAGGACCGGAAGACCTGTAGTTTCGGGCTGTGCGATATCAGGGCAGACAATCCTTCGCGTGGAAGAAACACAACGACCGACAACAGGAAATGCACCGTATAACGCATGAACACGACCTGAAGTGCAGGTAGCCCGGCCAGCACCAACCATTTGGCTGACGTGTCGATCATCGTAAACAACACCACGGCCAGCGCCATTGATCCAAGCGCCAGCATGATCCGTTCTTCGCGGGGAGCGACAAGCTGTGTCATATGTCAGATTGCGACCTTAATGATGTGGAGCAACGACACATGGCGCGGCATGTCAAATAGAAGCCGCTGCGCGATCGCTGGCCTGCAGTTCGTCTCAATATTCGAGGCCATGCGGTGTGGGTACATGCCTTTGCGCATACCATCCATTATGGAGTTGATCCAGAAGGCTCTCGCAATCCGTTCTGATCCGCCTCAAAAGGCTGCGCAACAAGGCATCGTGCAGATACTCGCTGCCGCTCCAATGGCTCCACTTCAGCAGCAAACAGCGTCATAGAAAGATCGTTATGATGTTCGGCCAGATCAGCAACACGGTAAGCGCCAGCAGCTGAAGCGAGATGAATGGCATGAAGCCCCTGAAGATATCCGTGAGGGAAATTTCAGGCGGAGCCACAGATTTGAGGTAGAATGCCGCAGGGCCAAAGGGGGGGGACAGGAAGCTGACCTGCATATTCATACAGAACACCACGCCAAACCAGATCGGGATATAGCGTGCTTCAATGCTCCCCAAAAACCCGATCTCTTCTGCGGGCAAGCGCACCACGATAGGCAAAAAGACGGGCATAATCAGCAATACAATGCCCACCCAGTCCATGAACATGCCCATGACCAAGAACACCAGCATCATCGTCAGGATGATGCCCATCGTGGGCAAATTGGTCCCGATAATAAGATTTGCAACATAGGTCGGACCACCGACCAGTGTATAGGCCGCTGCAAGGGCTGCCGCACCGATCGTGACCCAGATAATCGTGCCGGTCGATTTCAGCGTCCGGATCAGGCTGTCCCAGACAATGTCAAACGTCATCTCCCTGCGGATCATACCGATCACGAAAACCGCCACCACGCCCATGCCCGCCGCTTCGGTAATCCCCGTGATGCCCCCGTAGATCGAGCCGAGAACAACGCCGATAACCACGGTCGGCGCGATGAGGCCTTTGCCCATATCCCAACCACGCGCCGTGCGCTCACGCCCCACAACCACGTATACGATCAGGGTGAAGATAATGAATGCACCAATAATCCAGGGAATATCAGAGACCATACCTAGGGGTATGGGATCCTGGTTTTCACGGATTGCGTTGTCACCGGTGGCCGTAAAGAACAGCGCCCGTACCAGCAAGACGCCGGTGACCCACATCGCAAAGCGCGACACGAACCCAAGAAACATCAGCCTTTTTTCTTTGCCTTCCGGCTCCCCGGGGATCGGGTCCGGCAGCGGCGCAAGCGACGGATTCATTCGGGTACGGATAACGATGTACAGAATGAAAAACGTCGCCAGCATAAATCCGGGCAAGAACGAGGCTGTAAACAGCGCCTTGATCGATGTCTCTGTGACCAGCCCGTAGAATATCAAGACGATTGATGGCGGAATCATTGTGCCCAAAGATCCGGACGCACAAATCGTGCCTATAGCAAGGTTGCGGTCATAGCCAAGCCGCAGCATCTGCGGCAATGCGATCAAACCCAGCAAGACAACTTCGCCGCCGATGATGCCGGACATGGCCGCCATGATGACCGCCATGAACGACGTCGCGACGGCAATGCCGCCACGGGTTCGATTCATCCAGACGTTAAGGGATGAATACATGTCCCGCGCGATGCCCGAGCGTTCAAGCATGGCGGCCATGAAGATAAATAGAGGCACCGATATAAGGACATAATTCGTCAATTGACGGTACACCGCCTGCGCCAGAACGGACAACGGTCCGCGCCCGAAATCACCCCAAAGAAGGTCTGGCGGGAACTTTAGTGACAGCGTCACAACGGCGAGAAAGGCGGAGGCGAAACCGAGTGGCATCCCGATGGCCAACAAGGCAAACATCCCCAACAGAATGATCAGGGACAGGGTACCGATATCGACCATCAGTCGTTCTCCTCAAGGGTACGGCGAATGTTGTCGATCTCGACTTCGTCAATTTCGTCGGCAGGTGTGTGCGACTCCGGCTCCTTGTTCCAGTCCGCAATCAGGTTCGACACAGCCTGAAGACTAACCAGCACAATCACGATCAGAAGGCTTGGCTTGACGATACCGGGAATGGGCGGATCCCAGGCGGTCCCAAAGGTTTCCATCCGTAAGAAACGGTTCTCTGCGTCCGTGTAGCCACCCCAGACCAGCGCGAAGGTAAAACCCACGATCAGCAAGACCGAAATCACGTCAGAGGTCTTTTTCGCCCAAAATGGCATCATGTCATAGATGATGTAGATACGGATGTGGCTGCGCTGCTGCATGGCGTAGAGTCCGGCAAACAAAAACACATAACATGCAATCCACAGGGACAATTCATTGGCCCAGAGGGTGGGCCGCGAGAATACATAACGCGACACAACCTCGTAGAACATCACCAGCACGATAAAGCCGGTCATAATCATCGCAAGCCGGCCCAACACTACGGACACAAGATCGAAAAAACCTTCTGGCCGCGTTTCAATCGCGCCCTTGGTATCTGACAGAAACAGCGAGGCGAACACCAGAGCCGCCGAGAACGTTGCCAATGTCACCTGAACCAGCGGTTTTCCGGCGGGCCGGATCATTTCGAACATGCCGTAGGAGTCATCTGTGAGCACCCGCAGCCCTACCAGATAGGCGTAAAGCGCAAGTGTCAGTGCGCCGAAAACTATCATGGCAGTCTTGATCGGTGTCCGGAATCGTCCAAGAAATAAGGACCTATTCTGCATCACATACCCTCACACAGTCGCAACCGGACCACTTGGCCGGTCCAAAAAGGCGAGCCCAAAATGGACTCGCCTTCAGTGTCATTTGTCTGAGACGAACACCTTCCTATTCGCCGATGAGACCCAGTTGGGTCAGGTATGCTTTGTGGCTGGCCAAAAGTGCAGCGGCCTCAGGGCTGCGCGTGCCCCAATCTTCCCATGCAACCTGGGCTGCGCGACGGAACACTGCACGATCTTCGGCCGTCCAGTCGTACAATGTGACACCCTGGGATGTCAGCATTGCCGCCGCCTCCGCGTTGGACTTCTCGTTGGATAAGGCGATCTGAAACGCCAGTTTCTGCCATGCGGTGTCGATGATACGACGTTGTTGTTCTGTCAGCCCTTCCCAGACGCTCTGGTTACACGCGAGGTGGTCAGACGGCATTGAGTGAAAGCCCGGATATGTGGCGTGCTTGACGATGTCATAAAGCCCCAAGCCCACGTTGTTCGCCAGTCCGGATGCGTCTGCACCGTCAATGATGCCTGTTTCAAGCGCGGTAAAAATCTCGGTGAAATCCATCACGATGGGAGACGCGCCCATTTGCTCGAAAATTTCTGTCTCCATGCCCGGAGGGGAACGGAACTTCCAACTCTTGAGGTCATCCGGACCGGCAATTGGTTTGGATGACGCAAAGGATTCCTGACCATATATCGACCAGCCGATCAGTTGCATGCCTTGCGCATTATAAAGCTCTTGTGCAGCGGCATAGCCGTCACCGTGGTATAGCCAGCTATACTGCTGCCATGGCGTTTCATAGCCACCCATGATGTCACCAACGAACTGGAACGCCGGGTTCTTGCCGGTTTGATAGGCACCACCAGTCGCGTCGCAATCCAGAATACCATTGATTGCGGCATCAAATGTCTCGACGGTGGCAACAACGGACGACGAATAGAACATTTCGATGGCGATGGAACCGCCGGACATGGTCTGAACGTCGTCGATGAATGTGGCCAACATCTTACCTGTCGGATGCTCGGTCGCGTAATGCGTTTGCATGCGCAGTGTCACGTCTTGGGCAAGTGAAGCGCCAGCCAGTGAAACGCCGGCAACGGCCGACAAAAGCAATGTCTTAGTTTTCATGTAAATGTATCCTCCCTTGGCGGTTCCCTTCCGCCGTTAGCCGTATTCACCCATCCTCCCAGAGCGTGAATCGTGATGGTATACCATCTCAAAAGACGTTACCCACTGCTCGCTCGACAAGCAACATTATTCGGTATACCAAATTTCCACACTCACGATCAGGGCCAAACAACCGGCCAAACCACCAGAACGGGCCGTCTCATATGCAAGAACAAACGTTGCCAGAGCAAATCGCGAACCAGCTGCGGCGCGATATCTTGCGGGGCAAACTTGCACCGGGCGATTCACTGAAAGAACGTGACAAGGCTGGCGAACTTGGTGTCAGCCGGACCCCGATGCGCGAAGCGATCCGGATTGTGGCGCGCGAAGGTTTGATCAAGCTGCGCCCCGCCCGTAGCCCGATTGTCGCGATACCGGATGTCAAGGAAATCACAGATGATGTCGAAGTCCTGCTTGCCGTCGAAAAGCTGTCTGGCGAATTGGCCTGCGAGCGCGCGTCAGAAAGTGATATCGATGGTATTGCCGAAATCGTACAGCGCATGTCCGATAACTTCGAGGTAATGGATCCCCTCGACATGTTCGAGATCGACATGAGCTTTCATGCCGCCATTGCCAAGGCCTCGCACAACAAGCCGCTGGCGGAAATTCACAGCCGGTTTCTTGCCCGGCTGTGGCGCGCGCGTTTTTTGTCAGCAGTCCAGAGGCGCAACCGTTCAAACGTTATCGAGCATCACACAAACATTCTTGTGGCACTTCGCAATCGCGATGCTGCGGCGTTCCGCGCGGCGATCAGCGTCCACCTTGACCGCCTCACTGCGGACATTTCCGAAGTTATCCTTCGCGAGTGTGAGGAACTTGGTCTGGCACAAAAAGACAACGACGCAAAGTAAACTAATAGAATGGTCCCGCGCGTTAGTGGATAAGCGATCCACCAGTTACGTCCACCTCTGTTTCTGCAAGATCCTGCACACCAGTCAGAGCTCTTGAAGTTACTGCCAGCCAGACTGGCGCATCACATCCAGCTGAGAAGATCTACCCTCAGATCAGCGCAACGCGCTTTCATTAACGGCTTGGAGCCAACCCAAACTGGCTTGGGTATCGCCTCCCGGTTTGTATTCCGCACCCACAGGACGGGTCCAGTCCAGCCGGGCCAGAGTCTCCCAAATGAACGCATAATTCAATTCGCCATGATCCGGCGCGCCGCGATCCGGGACAGAGGCGACCTGAACGTGCCCGATAAGGGGCAACAACGTTTCGAGGCGATGCGTGACGTCCCCTTCGATCAGTTGCACATGATAGCAGTCGAACATCAGCTTCAGGTTCGACGCACCTACTTCTTTGATAAGTGCAGCCGCTTGCCCCGTCGTATTCAGGAAATACCCCGGCGCGTCATAGCCATTCAACGGCTCGATCAGGATTGTGCGGCCCTGTGCCCGGTCGCAAGCATAGCGTAACGTGTCGACAAACGCGGCATGCGCCTCCGCCCCTTCCGCAACACCTGCCATGACATGCACGGCGCTGGTATCTGTCGCCACGGCATAGGCCAGCGCCTCGTCCACCGCCGCGCGTGCCTCAGTCTGGCGACCTGGAAGCGCGGACAAACCGTTCTCATCCGGTTGGCCGCGACGCGTGTTGAGACCCAGCATCGGCAGTCCAGTCTCTGTCAGTGCTGTTTTGACAGCGGTACTATCTTGATCATAGGGCCAGTGGCACTCCACTGCATCAAAGCCCGCTGTCGCTGCAGCATAGATTGCATCCGGCAGTAGTCTGTCGGTCCACAAAAAGCCAAGGTTGGCCGAAAACTTCATTCGTCCCACTCCACTTCGAATGCCGTGACCACCTTACGGACTTGCGCCTCACTCAATGTGCGCCGAGCCTTGCCGCTGGTGAGAAGTGCCAGTCGCGACGTGTCTTCCAATTCCTCGATTGCATTACACGCGGCTTCCACATCTTTACCTGCAACCACCGGCCCATGATGGGCCAGCATCACTGCGGATCGTTTGCCCGCCAACCCACGCACCGCATCGCCCATGGCGGGATCACCGGGCAAAAAGAACGGCAACAACGCTACCTTTCCCAGTTTCATAACCGAATAGGGCGTCAGGGGTGGCAGGAAATTATCCGGATCATGACCATCGAGTAACGACAAGGCCACGGAATGCGCAGAGTGCAGATGCACCACAGCGCCCGCGCTTGATCTTGTCTCGTAAAAGGCGCTGTGCAGCGGCATCTCCTTGGTCGGCATGTCGCCGCCAACGTGATTTCCCGCTGCATCAAAAAGCGAAAGCCGCGCCGGATCAAGACGCCCGAAGCTGCAGCCGGTTGGCGAAACCAACAGCCCCCCGTCCGCAGTCCGCGCCGAAATATTGCCGGTGGACCCGCCGGTAAGCCCACGATCAAACATCGATTTTGCCAGCATGCAGATCAGCTCGCGCAACTGCGCATCAGTGCTCATAGGGTATCCAACTTTTGCAATGCCTCGGAAAAGAATGATTCCGAACCAAAATTGCCTGATTTGAGCGCAAGCGCCATCCGCACTCCGCGACTATCGCAGGCGCACCATGGCACGCCCGGTGCGATTTCCGGCCCAACGTCGAGCCGCGTGACACCCAAGGCCTGCGTAACAGCACCTGACGTCTCTCCCCCCGCCACGACGATGCGGCGCACACCCCTGTCACGCGCAAACACAGCGACCTTTGCCAGCGCATCCTCGATCAACGCGCCGGCCCTGTTGCGGCCCAATTGCGCTTGAGCTTCGCGCACCTCCTGTGGTGCGGCGGTTGCATAGATCAGCGGTGCACCGTTCTGTCCGGTCAGCCAGTCATATGCCGGCTGCACCCCGTCGTTGGCAAGCTTCAGAGGGTCCAAACGATAGGACGGTCCCCTCTGTTTGTAAGCTGTTACCTGTGCCTGCGTCATGGCAGAGCATGATCCCGACAATATCAAGGCATCCCCATCTGGTGCTTGCCAACCTGTTGTAATTTCGCTGTCGGTCAACGCACCTGACGCGCGGTGCAGCGCAGGTAAAGGCATCGCCAGCGCGCTCCCGCCAGTCAGCAATCTGAACGCCTGACAAGCCTCGGCGATGACTTCAAGATCAGGGTCAGCAACAGCATCAACCACCACATGCGCCACGCCCTGATCAGCCAGATCCGCAAGTGCTGCACGGATCGCATCCGCACCTTGCGCAACGCACATCCGGTCCACCAGCCCGACCT
>JBARUV010000024.1:0-7223 GCA_049645905.1 Sulfitobacter sp. | reverse complement strand
CGCCCCCATCCCGAGCACGGGAACTGGGGCTTTGAACACCAAAGAGCCGGGCGATCGGTAAGGGGTTGCAAGTTGCAGGCGGAAATCCGTACGGATGCTATTGACACGTAGAGTTCAATGTAAGATTAGCAGCAGGCGAAGTGAGCGATGTTGTGTGAGTCATACCCCGACCGCATCGTGTAAGCGCGTAGTTTACAGTCCTATAGGACTGTGTGCTGCCTCTTGCATAAGTTCATTTAGCAAGCCATTGATTCCATTGGCGTGCCTGGGTAGCTCAGGGGTAGAGCAGTGGATTGAAAATCCTCGTGTCGGTGGTTCGATTCCGCCCCCGGGCACCATTTATTCTTCCAGAACAGGGCAACTGCGACCTTTGTTAGAAGTAGCGACATGCCTTTGGCATGCATTTTGCCGTCAATAGAAGCTGAATTGTCGGGCCCAATTACCGGCTGGTTTCGGAGGGGTTGCCGAAATGCTGGTCGTGTCGAAGGATCCTGAGTTGCCACTGAACGACTTTCTTTTCGTTCGTTATGTATGCCTCGTTTCTCCTAAAAAATGAAAGTTAACGGAAGTGTCCCTAAAATCCGATCAGACAACTTAGAATCTGGTGGCCAAGACTTTTCAGCGACGTGCGTCGGACTGCGACGCTATTCCAGTCAGGTATTAATGTAGTTGGTTCGTAGCAGCTCCGGCGCAAGGTTATTGCGCCGGAGCTTTTTGTTTAGTGGGAGAATTTCTTGATCTCTCCGCTTTTCAAGCGCGCGGAGTAAGATGCAAGTTCTTTACGGACCAGCTTCATCAGGAAGTACAGACAGAAGATATTCACGACAGCCATCGCAAAGATCGCCGCATCCGAGAAGTCGATGACCGGACCCAGGCTCGCTGCCGCACCGATAACGATGAACACGCAGAAGATAATCTTGAACACCAGTTCGGATGTTTTGCCTTCACCAAAGATGTAGGTCCAGCTTTTCAAGCCATAGTAGGACCAGGAAATCATCGTAGAGAACGCAAACAATACAACTGCAACCGCGAGCACATAGGGGAACCAGCTGATGCCAGCACCAAACGCCGCAGACGTCAGTGAAACACCTGAGTTTCCATCCACTGTTGCAATCGAAGTACCTGCTTCGTTCAGCATGTATTCGCCAGTTGCAGGATCAATGATCAGTTGTTGCGAGATGACAATAACCAAAGCTGTCATTGTACAGATGACCACTGTGTCAATCAGAGGCTCGAGCAAGGATACGAAACCCTCGGTGATCGGCTCTTTGGTTTTGACCGCAGAGTGGGCAATCGCCGCGGATCCAACGCCTGCTTCGTTCGAGAACGCTGCCCGTTTGAACCCTTGGATCAAGGCACCGACGAAGCCGCCTGCAACACCAAGACCCGTGAAGGCACCGGCGAAGATCTGGCCAAAAGCCCATCCGATCAAGTCGTAGTTTACCAACAGAATGATCAGCGCTGCACCGACATAAAGGATGCCCATGAATGGCACGATTTTTTCGGTCACGTTGGCGATGGATTTGATACCGCCCACGATGACAGCAAAAACAATACACGCAAAGATGATGCCCGTGATAAGGCCCGAGAATTCAAAGCCAAGAACGCCCTGGATCTGAGCATGTGCCTGGTTGGCCTGGAACATATTACCGCCGCCAAGGGCACCAAGAATGCAAAAGACGGAGAACAAGATGGCCAAGAATTTACCGCCCGGCAGGCCCAACTCCTTGAAGCCTTTGGAGATGTAATACATCGGACCACCGGATACGGTGCCGTCCGGATATTCGTTGCGATACTTCACACCCAACGTACATTCGGTAAACTTTGCCGCCATCCCCAAAAGACCCGCAAGGATCATCCAGAAGGTAGCACCGGGTCCGCCAATGCCAACGGCAACAGCAACGCCGGCGATATTCCCCAACCCAACTGTCCCCGACAAAGCGGTGGCAAGAGCCTGAAAGTGACTGACCTCACCGGCGTCATTCGGGTCAGAATAATCACCTTTGACCAGCTGGATTGCATGTTTGAAGAACCGGAATTGAACAAACCCGAAGTAGAATGTGAAAATCGTTGCGGCCACAACCAGCCACAAAACGATCCAGGGAAAGTTTGTGCCGGGGAGTGACATGAAAATGAAGTTCACGAACCAGCCTGTAGAGGCTGAGAAAATGTCGTTAACTTTTTGATCAAGCGATACAGCTTCCTGCGCTGCGAGCGGGCTTGCAGCCAAGGTGGTGGTGGCTGCTGCCAGCCAGAGTTTTGATGCGATATTCATAATATACCCTATGCTACGACTGTGACAGGCACGTCAGCGTGCATCACAAGGTTCTGGGTTGAGCTGCCGAACAGGCGTTTGCTGATGCCATTTGCAGACATCCGGCCAACGATGATTTGCGAGCCGCCATTATCAACTGTGATTGTGTTCAGCGTCTCGGCAACGTCGCCGTGGCGGACCATGCCGCTGGCTTGGAAACCCGCCTTTTTCAGCGAGTCGACCGCCGGGTCGACGATACGGGAAGTCGCCAGCGCGATTTCTTCTTCGCGCCGCAGATGGCGTTTCTCGTTCTCTTCCGCTGTCTGGAACGTGAATGGTGACCATTCGATGATGTAGACCACCAACAGTTCACATGCCTCGATCCGCGAAGCCAAGTCTTTCGCAAATGCCAGGGCGCGTTCACCGGTTTCGGTGCCGTCCAGTCCAATGACTATTTTGACCGTCATTCTGTCCTCCTTGTTTTTTGGTTTTTATCTAATGAGGACAAGCTTCCCCATTAGAGGCGGTGTGTAAAGATCAACTCGTCAACGCTAACCACTTTGAGTATTAGTGATAATCACTAGACATTGGGCATTTTATCGGCGTTATTATAGAATAATCTCCGGAATTTCAGGCTACTTATAGGGATTTTACCTGATGGGTAGGGATTTAGATAGAATCGACCTCAAGATCCTTGAAGAACTTGAAGTCGATGGTCGGCTCTCCATTGTGGAACTGGCAGCACGGGTCAATCTGACCAACACGCCATGTTCTGAACGTGTAAAACGGCTTGAGCGCGCAGGCCATATCACTGGTTACCGGGCGGTTCTGAGCATGGAGAAGCTTGGACTGAGCCACCTCACGGTGATGCAGGTCTCACTTGCTGCAACGGCGGGCAAAAACTCTCTGGATGACTTTAACGAGGCTGTTCGCAAAATCCCCGAAGTCGAAAGCTGTCTGATGATTGCAGGATCGTTTGACTATCTGCTGACGATTCGAACCCGGGATATTGCGCAATTCCGAAATGTTCTGGGCGACAAGATCAACAAGCTGCCCGGTATTTTACAGACTAACTCGTTTGCCGTCATGGAAATCGTAAAAGAAGGCAATGAGTTTCGGGCGGCAGCCCAGACGGAATAATCAGACACCAGGTCACCAAACCGAACATCCTCAGTTTTTGAAATTCCGCACAAGGCTAGATAATATCCATCTTAGCAGGCTGCGACACATGAAGGAGCAGGTGACAGTAAAGCTAAGTGGGTCGGGGAAAAGTGGCAGCCCGTAGGGGAATCGAACCCCTCTTTCCAGGTTGAAAACCTGGCGTCCTAACCGATAGACGAACGGGCCACATGTCGTGAGCGGTTCATTAGGGAAATCATTCTCCGCGCGCAAGCGGAAATTTCGCATACAGGCGAAATTCTAGGCGCGTGCCGCATCCTCAAGGCGCAATTGCACCGATTGCTGACCGCGCCAGGTATTGATATCCAGCCGGCCGGCCAGATGAAATCGTGCGCCACCGTGGTTCTCAAGTGCGGGGCCGAGCTGTGTGTCAAAGGCGCCAAAGGCGATACCGTCCATCGTCGGGCCCACACCATCGCCAAAACTGATCTTGAGGTGGTTTTCGCCCACCCGTTTTGCAAAACGGATCTGCATATCCGCAAACACAAAGCGGGGGGCAGGCGCGCCTGCACCGTAAGGGCCGGCTTGTTCCAGATGTTCGCTGAGCTCAACCGTGGCGGCTGCGGGCATCAGCACCCCCGTTACCGCCAGATCAGAAGGGCCGGCCAGATGCGCACCCTGTTTCTCCAACAACTCTGCCAGACGGGCCATTGCCGGTTCCAGCTTGTCTTCAGCAACGGTCAGCCCGGCAGCCATCTTGTGCCCGCCGCCCTTGATGAGAAGCCCTTCAGCAGCCAACCGCTGGATCGGGGCGCCCAGATCAACGCCACTGATAGAGCGGCCTGATCCTTTGCCGATGCCATGCTCCAGCCCAATGACGATTGCGGGGCGGTTGCTGGCCTCTTTCAGACGGGCCGCGACAATGCCGACCACGCCGGGATGCCAGCCGGGACCTGCGGCCCAGACCAATGCACCCTCAAACCCGCGTTCTTCGGCCTGTGCCAATGCGCTCGCGCGCACAGAGGCCTCCACCTCGCGCCGGTCGGTGTTCAGGGTGTCCAGACGCTCTGACAGCGCACTGGCCTCATGCGGGTCTGCTGTGGCAAGCAGGCGCGCGCCCAGATCAGCTTGCCCAATGCGACCGCCTGCATTGATGCGCGGGCCCAACAGGAACCCCAGATGATAGGATGTGGGGGCCGTATCCATGCGTGCGACATCCGCAAGCGCGGCCAACCCGACACGTTCGCGCCGCGCCATGACCCGCAGGCCCTGCCGCACAAATGCGCGGTTCACGCCTGTAAGCGGGGCGACATCGGCCACCGTGGCAAGGGCGACCAGATCGAGAAGGCCCATCAGATCAGGTGTTTTGCGTCCGGCCTCGCGCAATTGGCGCGTGACTTCCACCAACATCAGGAAAACCACAGCCGCTGCACAAAGGTGCGCGCAGGCGCCGTCCTCGTCCTGCCGGTTTGGGTTCACCACGGCAAGGGCATCAGGCAGCACCTCACCGCCCAGATGGTGATCCAGCACCAACACATCCGCGGCTTTGGCCGCTGTAATGGGGCCGTGTGACAACGTCCCGCAATCCACACAGACAATCAGGTCGTGTTTGGCGGCCAGGGCGGCCATAGCCTCATCGTTGGGGCCATAACCTTCGTCGATGCGGTCAGGCACATAAAGCGTCGCGTTGTGGCCCATGTCGCGCAGCCAGACCAGCAAGAGGGCCGCCGAGCTGCCTCCATCCACATCGTAATCCGCAAAAATAGCGATCCGCTGGCGTTGCTTTACCGCATCCAGAAACCGCGTGGCGGCCTTTTCCATGTCCTTGAGGCCGCGCGGATCAGGCAGCAAATCGCGCAGGGCAGGGGCCAGAAACGCCTCTGCTTCTTCGCAGGGAACACCGCGCCGTGCCAAGACCTGACAGACCGCCTGTGGCAGACCGCTGCGTTGCACCAAAAGCTCCGTGGCACGCTCCACTTCGATGCCGGGACCTACCCAGCGCCGCCCCGTGAGAGAGGTTTCAACGCCCAAGAACCCCATGGCACTTACCCCTGCTTCAAAATAGTCTGAAATCCCCGCAGAGCGCCCCGAACTCCCTGCGGGTGCGGTTCTCAGGTACCGTCAACCGGCGTGCGGTAATTGATCCGCCGGACGGAGCCGGTCTTGGAGCGCATGATCAAGGTCTCTGTGGTCATCCAGCCGGGTTCGCGCTTCACACCGGGCACCAGATTGCCATCGGTGACGCCGGTTGCTGCAAAAATAACGTCCTCCGTCACCATTTCGTCACGGGTATAGATGCGGTCAAAATCCGTAATGCCAGCCTTGCTGGCCCGACCGCGTTCATCGTCGTTGCGGAACAACAGGCGACCATACATCTGCCCGCCCATACATTTCAACGCAGCAGCGGCCAGCACACCTTCGGGCGCGCCCCCCGATCCCATATACATGTCGATGCCTGTGCCGGGCTCTGCGCAGTGCATGACACCGGCCACATCACCATCGGTAATCAGGCGGATGGCCGCGCCCATGGCGCGCACTTCGGCAATCATCTCCTCATGGCGGGGGCGTTCCAGAATGCAGACGGTAATGTCTGAAGGCTTGCACTTCTTGGCTTTTGCCAGCGCCTTGACCCGCTCACCAGGGGTCATCGCAAGCGTCACGACGTCTTCTTTGAACCCCGGACCGATGGCCAGCTTTTCCATATACACATCCGGCGCATGCAGCATCGATCCGCGTGGCCCCATTGCAATCACTGTCAGGGCATTTGGCATGTCTTTGGCCGTCAGGGTGGTGCCTTCCAACGGGTCAAGGGCGATATCGACGCCGGGGCCGTTGCCGGTGCCGACTTCCTCACCGATAAACAGCATGGGCGCTTCATCGCGTTCGCCCTCGCCGATCACCACGACGCCTGCAATATCCAGCATGTTCAACTGTTCGCGCATGGCATTGACGGCGGCCTGATCGGCTGCTTTTTCGTCACCCTTGCCCACCAGTTTGGCCGAGGCAAGCGCGGCAGCTTCAGAAACGCGGGCAAGGCCCAGTGACAACATGCGGTCTTGGAATTCAGCGGTGGCGGTCATGAGGCAATGTCCTTGATGTTCAATGTTGCTGTCTGATCTAGCGATAGTGCGACTGCGACACAAGCAATGTGGGAAAGTTCGGGAAATTTGCCGTTTCGGGGCGCGATGGCAGTCCGCGCTCCGATTTGCAAAGTTTGGAGGGGCTGGAATTCTGACAAATTAAGTGTTGGCGGCCCGATCCGGGAACAGGGTGCCTGTGTCATTTATTGAACGGATGAACCCTAAACCTCTTCAATACGCAGCACCACCGGTTCACCCGCCAGTACACCTGTACTGCCCATCGCGCCAAGTGCGGTATCCAGCGAATCGCGTGTCGTTTTATGCGTCACGATCAGCACAGGTGCGGCGGGTTCGTCGTGTTCGTACTGGCGCATGCGGTTGATGCTCACACCGGCTTCACCCAGAACGGTTGCGATCTTGGCCAGTGAACCCGGTTTGTCCAGCAGCGTCATGCGCAGGTAATAGGGGGCAGGAAGCTGTGAGGTGGCTGCCTTGGCGGTGGTCAGCGTCGCGGCGGGCTGGCCAAACACCGGACCGCGCGCGCCTTTGGCGATATCGCAGATGTCGGCAAGCACTGCACTCGCAGTCGGCCCTTCGCCAGCACCTGCACCGCGCAGAACAATCTGGCCCACCGCGTCGCCGTCAATCACCACCATATTGGTGCCGCCATCCAGCTGACCCAGCGGCGAGGTTTCGGGCACAAGGCAGGGCTGCATACGCTGTTCCAGCCCCCGACCTGTCTTTTGGGTGACACCCAGCAGCTTGACCTT